>NZ_JBEYXK010000117.1:0-19681 GCF_040645035.1 Streptomyces sp. NPDC046876
CGGCGGGGTGGGGGGCCGCGCGGGGGGCGGGGGGGGGGGGGGGCCGGGGGGGGGGGGCGGGGGGGCCCCCCCGTTTTGGGGAAGGGGGGGGGTGGGGGCAGCTGCGCGCAGCGCCCCCGGCCCCGGCCTGCTCGGGGCGGCGGGCGGCGGGCGGCTGGCGGCGGACGCCTGGCGGCGGTCTCCGCTGCGCCACGCCCGTGGTGCCGGGCGGTGGGTCCGGCGGCCGCGGCCGTGGTGGCACGGCACCGGGCCGCGGTCCCGGCAACGCCAGGCCCGTGCTGTCGGGCGGTGGGGCGGCGGCCCCGGCGCGTCACGGGCACCGGGCAGCGACGGCCGGACCGGGCCGCTCGGGCCGGGCGTGGGGTCAGGTGGTCGCGGGCCACTCGGGGGCGAGGACGGACCAGACCTCGGTGTCCTGGCGGACGCCGCGGTGGGGGTGGTTCTGCCGCAGGACGCCCTCACGGGTCATGCCGAGCCGCTCGGCGACGGCAAGGCTCTTCTTGTTGGCGGCGGAGGCGTACCACTCGACCCGGTGCATGCCCCGCTCCCGGAAGGCCCAGTCGATCAGGACCCGGCAGGCCTGGGTCACCAGGCCCCGGCCGGCCGCCGCCGGCTCCAGCCAGCAGCCGACCTCGCAGGTACCGCTCTGGGCGTCGAAGGTGCGGAAGAGGACACCCCCGACGAGGGTGCCGCCGACCCTGATGCCGTAGATGCGCCCGCCGTCGGCGGCCGCCTTCTGCGCGTACGCGGACAGGAAGCTGCGCGCCGATTCCAGGTCCGTGACCACGTCCGCCAGGACGATGTGCTGTCCGATGTACTCCCGGCCCCGGTCCATGTGGGTCAGGAACTCCTCGGCGTGCCGGGGCTCCAGGGGGAAGAGCCGGGTGTCGGCGGCGAGGGCTATGGAGAACATGCGGCTACGTCCTTGGGTCTCGTGCGGCGGGTTGCCGGATCACCGGGAGGGGGCAGCCGGCTCGGCGCCGTCCTCGCTCGTGGCGGGCTGCGCGCCGGTCCGCTGCGCGGGAAGTGTCGCATGCGTGCGGCGTTCGGGGGCCTCGATGCTGATCCTGGGCAGCCGGCGGTCCAGCCAGGCGGGCAGCCACCAGTTGGCGCCGCCGAGCAGGTGCATCAGGGCCGGTACGAGGAGGGTGCGCAGCACGAAGGCGTCGAGGGCGACGGCCGCGGCGAGCGCGATGCCGAACATCGCGATGATCCGGTCGCCGCTGAGCACGAACGCCAGGAAGACGGAGATCATGATGACGGCAGCCGAGTTGATGACCCGGCTTGTCTCGGCGAGGCCGACGCGGACGGCGCGCCGGTTGTCGCCGGTCTCCAGCCACTCCTCGTACATCCGGCTGACGAGGAAGACCTGGTAGTCCATGGAGAGCCCGAACAGGACCGAGACCATGATCACCGGCAGGAAGGGCTCGATCGGCCCGGCGCTGCCCAGGCCCAGCAGCTCGCTGCCCCAGCCCCACTGGAAGACCGCGACGACGACGCCGAAGGAGGAGGCGACGGCGGCCACGTTCATGGCGGCGGCCTTGAGGGGGACGCCTATGGACCGGAAGGCGAGCAGCAGCAGGACGCAGCCGAGCGTGATGACCACGCCGACGAAGAGGGGCAGCTTGCCGACGATGACGTCGGCGAAGTCGTCGTAGCCGGCGGTCACGCCGCCGACGTGGACGTCCATGGTGCTGCCGTGGCGGGCGCGCGGGATGACGTCCTCGCGCAGGGCGGTGACCAGCTCGCTGGTGGCCCTGGACTGCGGGGAGGAGTCGGGGATGACGGTCACGACCGCGGTGTCGCCGCTGCGGTTGAGGACGGCGGGGCCGGCGGAGGCCACGTGCTCGGTGGTGCGCAGCGCCTCGGCCAGGCGCCCGACGGCGATCCGGTCGCCGGCTCCGTCGAGGCGGGCGACGACGGTGAGCGGGCCGTTCACGCCGGGGCCGAAGCCGTCGGCGAGCAGGTCGTAGGCCTGCCGGGTGGTGGAGGTCTCGGGGTTGTTGCCCTGGTCGGAGGTGCCCAGGTGCAGCGAGAGGGTGGGCAGGGCCAGGCCCGCCATGACGAGGGCGGCCAGGGCGCCGAGGATCTTGGGGTGGCGCTCGACGAAGGCCGACCAGCGGGCGGCGAACCCGGTGGGCAGCTCGGGCTGCGGGCCGTCGGCGGCGAGCTTGCGGCGCTCGCGGCGCGACAGGGCTCGGCTGCCGATGTACGACAGGAGCGCGGGCAGCAGCGTGACCGAGGCGGCGACGGTGAGGACCACGGTGAGCGAGGCGGCGACGGCCACGCCGCCCAGGAAGTTCAGGCGGAGCACCAGCATGCCGAGCAGGGCGATGCAGACGGTGGCGCCGGCGAAGACGACGGCCCGACCGGTGGTGGCGACCGCCCGCTCGGCGGCCTCCTCCACGTCGAGCCCCCGTTTGAGGCCCTTGCGGTGGCGGGTGACGATGAACAGCGCGTAGTCGATGCCCACGCCGAGGCCGATGAGGGTGCCGAGCATGGGGGCGAAGTCGGCGACCGCCATGGCGTGCCCGAGCAGGGTGGTGCCGAAATAGGCGGTGCCCACGCTGACCAGGGCGGTCGCGATGGGCAGCAGGCTCGCGGCGAGGGAGCCGAAGGCGAGGAAGAGGACCAGGGCCGCGACGGCCACGCCGATGACCTCGGCGAGGTGGGCGGTGGGCGCCTCGGTCAGGCCGATGGCGCGGCCGCCGAGTTCGACGCGCAGGCCGTCCGCCTCGGTGGCGGGGTTCTTCGCGGCGTCGACCACCGCCTGGGCCTGCGCCTTGGGTACGGAGTCGGCCTGCCGGTCGAAGGTGACCACGGCGTACGCGGTGCGCCCGTCGGCGCTGATCTGCGCGGCGCCCTCGGGGCCGGGGCCGTACGGGCCGACGACGGAGCCGACGCCGGGGAGCCGGGCGACGGTGTCGAGGGCCCGGGTCATGCGCCGCTCGACCTCGGGGGTGCGGGCCGTCTGGTGCTCGGGGGTGCGCCACACGATGGTGTCGGTGTCGCCGCCCTGGCCGTGGAAGCCCGCGCGCAGGAGGGCGTGGGCCCTGCTGGACTCGGTGCCGGGGACCTCGTAGTCGTTGGAGAAGGCCGCTCCGGCGGTGGCGGCGGCCGCGGCGGTCCCGCCGAGGGCGAGCAGCCAGATCAGGACGGCCACCAGGCGGTGCCGCATGCACCACCGTGCGATTGCTGCCAACGGACGTGCTCCCTGGTGGGTTCGGATCTTTACCGGGAGGCGGCCCGACGCAAAGAACGCTAGAACTCGTGAAGGCCGGCCGACGGCCCCGGAGGATCGCCCCGGGGCCCGGCCAAGATGGTCTGCAGCCGCCACGATCGCAGCGTTTCGTGATCGTTGGCCCGTTTCGTGTGCATCATCACAGGGACGGGTGCACGGCCCCGTCCGGTTCGTCGACCCGGTAGCCGGGGACGGAGGGCCAGCGGACCGTCAGGACGACGGACTCCTCCTCCGCGTACCAGGAGTGGTCCGTGCCGCGGCCCCAGACCACGTAGTCGCCCTGCTCGTCGAGGACGACGCTGCGGCCGGGGAACTCCATCCGGAAGCGCCCGCTGATCAGGACGAGCAGGGCGGTGCGCTGCTCCCCGGTCGTCCACTGCGCCCGCTCGTCGCCCTTCGGGTGGACGCCCCACTTGATCTCCACGTCCTTGCTGTGGCGCGGGTCGCCGGAGTCCTTGAAGTGGCCGAGGAGCCAGCCGCGGTCGGTGGCGGCGTCGGGGGTGGCCTTGCCGACGTAGAGGGAGTCGTCGTTCACGGGGCGAGGCTAATGCAGTTGCGCGGCCCTCCCCTCCGGTGATCAGCTGCGGCCGATGAACACCGATGAACTGCACAGGATCCGGGCGGAGTACGACCGCGAGGTGCGCCGGGACGCACGGCCGGACGCGGCCGGGGCCCTGGTCGAGCGGGCGGGGGCCGTCGTACGGCAGACCGACCCCGGGCCCGGCTGGAACGGCGTGCTCTGGTCGGACCTGGACGGGGCCACGGCGGACGCGGAGATCGCCTCGCAGGTGGCGTACTTCGAGGGGCGCGGCGCCGCCGACTTCGAGTGGAAGCTGTACGGCCACGACCGGCCGGCGGACCTCGGCGCGCGGCTGCGGGCGGCGGGCTTCGTACCGGAGCCGCCCGAGACCGTGATGGTGGGGCGGGTGGAGGAGCTCGCCGCGCTGCCGGTGGAGCCCCCGGAGGGGATCACCCTGCGCACGGTGACGGACGAGGCCGGTGTGGATCTGATGATGGAGGTCCACGCGGGCGCCTTCGGGACCCACCGGCCCCGCATCCGCCACCTGATGCTCACCCTGCTGCGGGAGGAGCCGGAGACGCTCGCGGCGGTCGTGGCGATGGCCGGCGACACCCCGGTGAGCGCGGCCCGGATGGAGATGCGTCCGGGCTGCTCCTTCGCGGGACTGTGGGGCGGCGGCACGCTCCCGCAGTGGCGCGGCAGGGGCATCTACCGCC
The DNA here is from genome assembly GCF_040645035.1 of Streptomyces sp. NPDC046876. NCBI lineage: Bacteria > Bacillati > Actinomycetota > Actinomycetes > Kitasatosporales > Streptomycetaceae > Streptomyces > Streptomyces sp. NPDC046876. Next base: position 4,478 of record NZ_JBEYXK010000117.1, read on the forward strand.
TGCTGGTGGCCCACCGGGCCCGGATCGCGGCCGAGCGCGGCATCCGCTACCTGAACGTGGACGCCTCCGAGGACAGCCGCCCGATCCTGGAGCGCCTGGGCTTCGCGGTGCTGGGCACGACGGTGCCGTACGTGTGGCAGGCGGGCGGCAGCGGTCCCGGCGCCGCGTAGCCCTCTTGCGCAACCGAGCCGTCTTCCACAGCGCAGCCGTCCCCCACAACGACTCGACCCGAAGCAACCCCTCCCCAGAAGGAAGGACCATCCCATGGAGCGCACCCCACCGCCCCTGACCGGGAACGAGCGCGAGACCCTGCGCGCCTACCTCGACTACCACCGGGCCACCCTCGCCTGGAAGTGCGAGGGGCTCGGCGACGAGGAGCTGCGCCGCGCCTCGATGCCGCCGTCCACGTTGAGCCTGCTGGGCCTGGTCCGGCACATGGCCGAGGTGGAGCGCCACTGGTTCCGCCGCACCCTGGGCGGGGAGGACGTCCCCCACCTGTGGTCGGACACCCACGATTTCCAGGCCGCCTACGACGCCACGGACGCCACCCGCGAGGAGGCCTTCGCCGCCTGGCGGGCGGAGGTCGAGCACAGCCGGCGCGTCGAGGCAGCGGCGGCCTCCCTCGAGGTGACGGCGCACGTGCCGTCCTGGAAGGAGGACGCCTCGATGCGCCTGATCATGCTGCACATGATCCACGAGTACGCCCGCCACAACGGCCACGCCGATTTCCTCCGCGAGGCCATCGACGGGACCACGGGCGCCTGACCTCCCCCCGCACCCCATATAGTTAGGGAAGCCTTACCTAAACACATGGGGACTTGGGGGAGAGTGTGAGCCTTGTGACCGACGCGGACGACCGGACGGACGACCCGGCGGAGGACTGGGAGCTCTACCGGGACGGCTGGGGCATCCCCCACCTCCGCGCGCCCGACGCCCTCCGCCTGGCCTACGCCCAGGGCCGCGTCACGGCCCTGGACCGCGCCTGGCAGCTCGAGGTCGAACGCCATCGCTCCCAGGGTTCCAGCGCGGCCTTCCTCGGCCCCGAGGCGGTCGCCTGGGACCGGTTCGCCCGGCAGAGCCGCCTCGACGACACGGCCCGCCGCTGCCACGAGGAGCTCGATCCGCAGACCGCCGCCTGGGTCGGCGCCTACGTCGACGGGGTCAACGACGGCCTCGCCGCCGGCGCCGCCCGCGACGAGCGCTTCGCCCGCACCGGCCACACCCCCGTCCCCTGGGAGCCGTGGGTTCCGCTCGGCATCTGGATCGCCACCCACATCCTGTTCGCCGGCTTCGCCACGAAGCTGTGGCGCGAGCGGGCGGCCCGCGCCCTCGGGGACGAGGCCGCCACCCTCTTCGCCACCGACGGCCCCGGCACCGCCGGCAGCAACGGCTGGCTGATCCCGGGCGATCGGACCGCCAGCGGCTCGGCGATCATCGCGGGCGATCCCCACCGGTTCATCGAGGATCCGGGCGTATACCAGCAGATCCGCCTTTCCTGCCCCGAGTACGACGTCCTCGGCCTGGCGGTGCCGGGCATCCCGGGCTTCGGCCACTTCGGGCACACCGGCAGCGCCGCCTGGGCGATCACCAACGCGATGGCCGACTACCAGGACCTGTACGTCGAGCAGCTGCGCACCGCCCCGGACGGCCCGGCCGTCGAGGCGCTGGGCCCCGACGGCACCTGGGAGCCCGTCCACCGGCACACCGAGACCATCGCCGTCGCCGGCGCCGAGCCCGTCGAGGTCGAGGTCCTGGAGACCGCCCGCGGCCCGGTGATCACCCGCGCCGCCGCCGACGGGGCCCGGAAAGCCGGCGCCGCGCAAGCCGGTGCCCCGGAAACCGGCGCCGCCGATCCGGACGCCGCCGATGCGGACGCCGCAGATCCCGACGCCGCCGAGCAGACCCTCTCCCTGCGCTATCCGCCCCGCGTCCGCCGGGACCTCGGCTTCGCCGTCCTGCCCGCCCTGCTGCGCGCCCGTACCGTCGCCGACATCGACCGCGCCCTCGACGGCTGGGTCGAGCCCGTCAACGTGGTCCACGCGGCGGACTCCGCGGGCGGCCTGCTGCACCGCGTCGCCGGCAAGGTCCCGCTGCGCGATCCGGCCAACCGGCTGCGCCCCGTGCCCGCCTGGGACCCCCGCCACGCCTGGCAGGGCTGGGCCGAGACCCCCGCCGAGCCGGTGCAGGGCTTCGCCGTCATGGCCAACGCGCGCGGGATCGCCTCCCCGCTCGGCGTGGAGTTCGCGCCCCCGCACCGCGCCGACCGCATCCGCACGCTGCTCTCCGGCTCCGCGCAGTGGTCCCCGAAGGAGATGGCCGACGTACACCGGGACACCTACCTGGCCTCGGCCGAGCCGCTCCTCGCCCTGCTGCCCCCGCCGGCCAGCCTGACCCCCGCCGCGCAGGCGCTGCGCACCCGGCTGCTCGCCTGGGACCGGCACATGGAGGCGGACAGCGCCGAGGCGACGCTCTTCGCGGCGCTGCGCACCGCGACCGTCCGCCGCTTCGCCGCCGACCCCGCCCTCGCGGCCCTCGCGGACGCACCGACCGGCTCCGAGGTGTTCCACCCCTGGCTGTACCTGCTCCCCCGCGTCGGCTACGCCCTGGAACACCTGCTGGCCACCGGCCTGCTGCCCGGGCTCGACCCGGTGGCGCACGTACGCGCCGCCCTGGAGGAGACGGCCGCGGCGGGCACCCCCGACACGCCGTGGTCGCAGGGGCACCGCCTCGCGCCCTGGTCGGCCCTGCCGGACCCGGAGGCCGAGTGGCCCGGGCTCGGCGGCGACCACGACTGTGTGAACGCCACCTCCTCCGTCCCCGGGTTCACCGATCGGTGCGCCCGCGCCTCCGCGGCCCGCTACGTCTGGGACCTGGCCCGCCGCGAGGACAGCCTGTGGGCGGTCCCGCTCGGCGCGGACGGCGTCACCGGATCGGCCCACCACCGCGACCAGCTCCCCCTGTGGGCGCGGTGCGAACTCGTCCCGGTCGTCACCGACTGGACCCGGCTCAGCAAGGAACCCGTATGACCACCACCGCCACGTCCCCCCGGCAGCCCGTGTACGCACAGGCCGTCGAGGGCTTCGGCACCGTCACCTTCACGCCCGTCGACCCGGCTGCCGACTCCGCGCTGATCCACGGCTGGGTCACCGAGGAGCGGGCCCGCTTCTGGGGCATGGCCGGGGCCGACCGCGCCCTCGTCCAGGAGATCTACGAGGACGTCGACCGCCGCACCACGCACCACGCCTTCCTCGCGCGCCGCGACGGGATCCCGGTCGCGCTCTTCCAGACGTACGACTGCGCCGAGGACCGGGTCGGCGAGTGCTACGAGGTGCAGCCGGGCGACACCGGCGTGCACCTGCTGGTCGGCCCGGTGCAGGGCGCGGCCGAACCCGGCTTCAGCTCCCGGCTGATCGCGGCCTTCCTGGCCTTCGTGCTCGCGGACGGGACCACGCGCCGCATCGTCGCGGAGCCGGACGCCCGCAACGACAAGGCCCTCGCCCGCCTGGAGCGGACCGGTTTCACCCTCGGCCCGGAGGTCGAGCTTCCGGAGATCGACCTGCCCGAGGTGTACCTCCCGGCGAAGCGGGCCCGCCTCGCGTTCCTCAGCGCGCCGGAAAGCCGGTGACGGGCTTCACCCACCCGGCCGGGTGCCCGGCGAACGAAAGGCGCCCGGTGGGCGGCTCCGCCTCCCGGGCGCCCGGCCGTGCCCGAGCCGGCTCCGGCTGCCGGGCGAGCGGTACGGGCTGGTCCTCGGCCTCGCGACGACGATGGCCGGCGCGCTGCTCTCAGGCCTCGCCCGCCACCCCGAGGTCCTCACGCATGGCCGAGCGCATCTCCCGCAGCAGGTTCCAGATCTCCTGCTGGGCGCGGGAGACCGTCGCCATCGTCTCGCCCGGCTCGGCGTCCCCCCGCTCCAGGCGCTTGACCTGCCCGTAGACCGTGTTCAGGGCGTGGTTGACGGTGGTCGCGGACCCGAGCACGGCGTCCGGGGCGATCATCTGCGCCTCGGAGTAGCGGTCGCGGTGGGCGTTCTTCGCCTCGTCGAGCGCGTCCCGGTCCGCGTCCTCGACCCCGCGCTCCCGCATGACGTGCAGGTGCCGGTTGAGGGCCGTGGTGAACTGCCGGGCGTCCCGGTTGAGGGCGACATAGCAGGTGCGGCGCAGCGTCAGGTACTCGCGGATCTCCTCGTGGCCGCGTACGAGTTCTATCTCCCGGCGTTTCGCGCGCTCCGCACCGCGCTGGGTGAGCAGCGCCCCGCCCAGGGTTCCCGCCACGCCCACGACCGCGATGACCATCGCACCGATCTCCACCCACATGCCCCGTGTACGTCGTCGGCCCCGCGCCCACCGCACGAAACCCCCCGCCGCCCAGTCTGCCCCAGAACGCAGCGGCGGCCCGCACCGGATCGTGTCGATCAGTGCGGGCCGCCCACTGTGCGGTACTACTCGGAGACGCCCAGGCGCTCCAGGATCAGCTCCTTGACGCGGGCCGCGTCGGCCTGGCCGCGGGTGGCCTTCATGACCGCGCCGACCAGGGCGCCGACGGCGGCGACCTTGCCGCCGCGGATCTTGTCGGCGATCGCCGCGTTGCCCGCGATGGCCTCGTCCACGGCCGTGCCGAGCGCGCCCTCGTCCGAGACGACCTTCAGGCCGCGCTTCTCGACGACCTCGTCCGGGGTGCCCTCGCCGGCGAGGACGCCCTCGATGACCTGGCGGGCCAGCTTGTCGTTGAGCGAGCCGTCCGCGACCAGGGCCGCCACCCGCGCCACCTGGGCCGGGGTGATCGGCAGCTCGTCGACGGAGACGCCCTGCTCGTTGGCGTTGCGGGCCAGCTCGCCCATCCACCACTTGCGGGCGGCGGCCGAGTCGGCGCCCTCCTCGATGGTGGCGACGATGGACTCCACCGCACCCGCGTTGAGGATGGACTGCATGTCGTGCTCGCTGACGCCCCACTCCTCGCGGAGGCGGTTGCGGCGCACGCGCGGCATCTCGGGCAGGCCGGCGCGCAGCTCCTCGACCCACTCGCGGGCCGGGGCCACGGGGACGAGGTCGGGCTCCGGGAAGTACCGGTAGTCCTCGGCGTTGTCCTTGATGCGGCCGGAGGTGGTGGAGCCGTCGTCCTCGTGGAAGTGGCGGGTCTCCTGCACGATCGTGCCGCCGGACGACAGCACGGCCGCGTGCCGCTGGATCTCGAAGCGGGCGGCGCGCTCGACGGACCGCAGGGAGTTGACGTTCTTCGTCTCCGAGCGGGTGCCGAACTCCTTGGTGCCGTTCGGGCGCAGCGACAGGTTCACGTCGCAGCGCATCTGGCCCTTGTCCATCCGGGCCTCGGAGACGCCGAGGGCCTTGATGAGCTCGCGCAGCTCGGCGACGTACGCCTTGGCGACCTCGGGGGCCCGCTCGCCCGCGCCCTCGATGGGCTTGGTGACGATCTCGATGAGCGGGATGCCGGCGCGGTTGTAGTCCAGCAGGGAGTGGGACGCGCCGTGGATACGGCCGGTGGCACCGCCGACGTGCAGCGACTTGCCGGTGTCCTCCTCCATGTGGGCGCGCTCGATCTCCACGCGGAAGACCTCGCCGTCCTCCAGCTGGACGTCCAGCCAGCCGTTGAAGGCGATGGGCTCGTCGTACTGGGAGGTCTGGAAGTTCTTCGGCATGTCCGGATAGAAGTAGTTCTTCCGGGCGAAGCGGCACCACTCGGCGATCTCGCAGTTCAGCGCGAGGCCGATCTTGATCGCGGACTCGACGCCGATCGCGTTGACGACGGGCAGCGAGCCGGGCAGGCCGAGGCAGGTGGGGCAGGTCTGCGTGTTGGGCTCGGAACCCAGCTCGGTGGAGCAGCCGCAGAACATCTTGGTCTTGGTGCCGAGCTCGACATGGACCTCCAGGCCCATGACGGGGTCGTACGACGCGAGGGCTTCCTCGTACGACAGCAGTTCGGTGACGGTCACAGTGAAACTTCCTTCTCAGCCCAGCAGGACGTCGTCGTCACCGAAGCGCTTGAGCTCGCGGTACAGGATCGCGAGGCCGGTGACGATGGCGGCGGCGGACACAACGGCGTCGATGAGCTGAAGCGTGTCGTTCTCGGTGCGGGCCTTGCGGGCCTGCTTGATCACGCTGATGGCACCGAAGGCGGTGGTGCCGATCGACAGGTACGTACCGGACTTGGACTTCTTGAAGCCCTTGGCCTTGGTCAGTGCACTCACAGCGACGGAGCCTCCTCAAGCAGCGGGTGACCCCAGCGCTCGACGAAGGCGGCCTCGACGGCGGCACCGACCTTGTACAGGCGGTCGTCCTTCATCGCCGGGGCGATGATCTGCAGTCCGACGGGCAGGCCGTCCTCCGGCGCCAGGCCGCAGGGGAGCGACATGGCGGAGTTGCCGGCCAGGTTGGTCGGGATGGTGCACAGGTCGGCGAGGTACATCGCCAGCGGGTCGTCGGTGCGCTCGCCGATCGCGAAGGCGGTGGTCGGGGTCGTCGGGGAGACGATCACGTCGACCTGCTCGAAGGACTTCTCGAAGTCCCGGGTGATCAGCGTGCGGACCTTCTGGGCCGAGCCGTAGTACGCGTCGTAGTAGCCGGAGCTGAGCGCGTACGTGCCGAGGATGATGCGGCGCTTGACCTCGTCGCCGAAGCCGGCCTCGCGGGTGAGGGCGGTGACGTCCTCGGCGGAGCGGGTGCCGTCGTCCCCGACGCGCAGGCCGTAGCGCATGGCGTCGAAGCGGGCCAGGTTCGAGGAGCACTCGGACGGCGCGATCAGGTAGTACGCGGCCATCGCGAGGTCGAAGGACGGGCAGTCCAGCTCGACGATCTCGGCGCCGAGCTCCTTGAGGAGCTCCACGGACTCGTTGAAGCGCTGCACGACGCCGGCCTGGTAGCCCTCGCCGGCGAACTGCTTGACGACGCCGACGCGCATGCCGGCGACGGAGCCGTTACGGGCCGCCTCGACCACCGGCGGGACCGGGGCGTCGATGGAGGTGGAGTCCAGCGGGTCGTGGCCGGCGATCACCTCGTGCAGGAGGGCCGCGTCCAGGACCGTACGGGCGCACGGGCCGCCCTGGTCGAGGGAGGACGAGAAGGCGACCATGCCGTAGCGGGAGACGCCGCCGTAGGTGGGCTTGACGCCGACGGTGCCGGTGACGGCGGCGGGCTGGCGGATGGAGCCGCCGGTGTCCGTGCCGATGGCCAGGGGCGCCTGGAAGGCGGCCAGCGCGGCCGCGGAGCCGCCGCCGGAGCCGCCGGGGATGCGGGTGAGGTCCCACGGGTTGCGGGTGGGGCCGTACGCGCTGTTCTCGGTGGAGGAGCCCATGGCGAACTCGTCCATGTTGGTCTTGCCGAGGATGACGACGTCGGCTTCCTTCAGCTTGCGCGTCAGGGTGGCGTCGTACGGCGGGATCCAGCCTTCGAGGATCTTCGAACCGACGGTGGTCGGGACCCCGACGGTGGTGAAGATGTCCTTGAGGGCGAGCGGGACGCCGGCCAGCGGGCCGAGCTCCTCGCCGCGCTCGCGCTTGGCGTCGACGGCGCGCGCCTGGGCGAGGGCGCCCTCGCGGTCGACGTGCAGGAAGGCGTGGACCTTCTCGTCGGTCGCCTCGATGCGGGCCAGGTGCGCCTCGGTGACCTCGACGGCCGTGAGCTCGCCGGAGGCGATCTTCTCGGCGGTCTCGGCTGCCGTGAGCTTGATGATGTGGGTGTCAGCCATGGTGATTAGTCCTCCCCCAGGATCTGCGGCACCTTGAAACGCTGCTGCTCCTGGGCAGGAGCGCCCGAGAGCGCCTGCGCGGGGGTGAGCGACGGTCGGACCTCGTCCGCGCGCATGACGTTGGTCAGCGGCAGCGGGTGCGAGGTCGGCGGGACGTCTTGGTCGGCGACCTCGGACACGCGGGCGACCGCGCCGATGATGTCGTCGAGCTGTCCGGCGAAGTGGTCGAGCTCTTCGCCGGACAGTTCCATACGTGCCAGCCGAGCGAGGTGGGCGACCTCCTCGCGCGAAATGCCAGGCATGCAGCGATCCTCTGGGGTTGGAAATTCTGGGTTGGAACCAATCCTAGAGGGAGCCGCCGCCTTGCAGCGCATCAGTATTCACCCGGGCGCACCGGCCCCGTACGGCCGACGGCCCGGGCGCCGACCGGTTCCCCGTGCGGCGGGGGTCACGGGGTCGGGGTGTCCGAGGCCGCGGCCGACAGCTCCGCGGTGATGTCCGCCGGGCGGCGCCAGCCGCGCTCGCCGCGGGCCAGCAGCCAGGCGGTGGCCTCCTGCGGGGGCATGGCTGCGGCGACCAGCCAGCCCTGGACGGCGTCGCAGCCGAGGTCGCGCAGGCGCTCCCAGGTCTCGTCGTCCTCCACGCCCTCGGCGACGACGAGCAGGCCGAGGGAGTGGGCGAGGTCGACGGTGCAGCGGACGATCTCCGCGTCCTGGGCGTCGACCGCGAGCCGTGCCACGAACGAGCGGTCGATCTTCAGCTCGCTGACCGGCAGGCGGCGCAGGTGGACCAGGGAGGAGTAGCCGGTGCCGAAGTCGTCGAGCGACATCTTCACCCCGTGCCCGGTCAGCCCGGCCATGGTGTCGGCTGCGCGCTGCGGGTCCTCCAGCAGCACGTGTTCCGTTATCTCCAGCTGGAGCCCGCTGGCCGGGACCCCGTGCCGGGCGAGCCGGGCCGCGACCGCGCCGGCGAAGCCGGGGGTGTGGACGTCGCGCGGCGAGACGTTGACCGCGACCGGGACCTTCAGGCCCTGGGCGCGCCAGCGGGCCACCTGGGCGAGGGCGGTCTCCAGCACGTACTCGGTCAGGTGGGGCATCAGCCCGGAGGTCTCGGCGATCGCGATGAACTCGTCCGGGGAGACCCGCCCGCGCTCGGGGTGGACCCAGCGCACGAGGGCCTCCAGGCCCGCGACCTGGCCGTCGAAGCGGACCTTGGGCTGGTAGTGGAGCTCCACCTCGCCGGCGTCGAGGGCCCGGCGCAGGTCACCGAGGAGGCCGAGCCGGTCGGGGGTGTTGCTGTCGCGCTTGGATTCGTACACCTCGACGCCCGTACGGTCCCGCTTCGCCTGGTACATGGCGACGTCGGCGCGGCGCAGCAGCCCCTCGGCGTCCAGGGCGTGGTCGGGGAAGACGGCGAGGCCGGCGCTGGCCTCCAGGACGAGGGTGAGGCCGTCCAGGTCGAGGGGCGAGCTGAGCTCCGCGACCAGGTGGCGGGCGACGCGCTGGGCGCTGGTGGTGGAGTCCGTGACGGGCAGGAGCACGGCGAACTCGTCGCCGCCGAGGCGGGCGACCTCGGCCTCCTCGGGCAGGGCCTGGCGCAGCCGGTCGGCGATCTGCAGCAGGAGCCGGTCGCCCGCGAGGTGGCCGAGCGTGTCGTTGACGGCGCGGAAGCGGTCCAGGTCGATCAGCACAAGGGCCGACCGGGTGCCCAAACGTTCAGCCTCGTCCAGGGCGGACCAGGCCCGCTCCAGGAGCCACTGCCGGTTCGGCAGCCCGGTCAGCGGATCGCGCAGCTGCTCCTCGGCGCGGGCCCGGGCGATCCACAGCGTGGAGTCCAGGGCGATCAGCGGTACGGCGAACAGCGGCAGCAGCACCGGCTGCGTGACGGCGACGACGCAGATCAGCGGGGCGATCCCGAGGAGGGCGACGGCCACTAAGGCCTGCCGCAGCAGCGCGGTGCGCGCGGCGGTGGGCAGCCCGCCGCCGCGCGGGGCGAGCGAGAGCCAGAGCAGCGCCCTCGTGACCAGCAGGTAGGCGACGGCGACGAGGATGACCGCGGGGGCGGCGTCGAGACCCCAGGCGGTGGGCTTCCACGGCGCCTCGACGGTGGGCGCCTCGCCGAACGCGGCGAGGACGAGGGCCCCCGCGCCGATGCCGAGGATGTCGGTGGCCCCGTGCAGCAGCCCCTGGCGCCAGCGGTGCCGGCGTGCGGCCCCGACGAGTGAGACCACCGCCAGCGAGACGAGCCCGGCGGGCACCCAGCCGTAGAGGATGAGCACGCCGAGGGTGAGGGCGGCGCCCGATCCGGTGCCGCCCCACCAGCGGTCGCGGCCGAGGGCGACCAGGTGGCCGACGATGATGCCGGTCAGCAGGGCGAGCGCCCAGCCGACCGCGCCGCCGGGGAACAGGGCATGACGGTCGCTCAGCGCGGAGACGATGCCGACGGCGAGGACCACGGCGGACAGGCCGACGACGGTGGCGGGCAGCACGGTGCGCTGCCTCGCCCCTCCCGGTCCCGCTCCGGTCTCGAGCGGGTGGGCGTCCGGTGTCCTGGCACCCAGGACACCGATCCGGCCCGTCCGCATGGGCGGGATCTCCCCGCCGAAATCGGGTGACGGGTCGGCGCTTTCGGTCGGTTTCATGCCCGTCCCTCTCACAGCCGGCAATGCCGATGCCACGCGATGGCCCCGATGTCATGCCATCACGGCTGGAATCGCATCACGCAGCCGTGCACGACAGGCGCACCCCTCAACAGTAGGACGCGAGAGGCTCCCAGGGGCAGCGGTCGGCGGCGGTTGCCCGAATGCGACCCAGCCATCCTCATCAGTACGGTATCCGCCGTACGGGTGAGTTTGGACCAGGACCCCCGGGTCACCCATCCGATGATCCGACAGGTCACCGCCCTGCGAACAGCCCTGTACCGGCCGTTTGCCACCCCCTGTTGCGCCCGGCGTGCGCCCGCCCGTACGACCGGACGCCACGCATCCGTTCACCGTCGCCGCGTCCGCGCCGGGCGCCCGTGCGGGTGCTATTCGGCCGCGGGCGCGCCCCCGACCGGCAGCGCCGCCTCGCGCGCCGCGTCGGGGCCCTGCTCCAGCAGGACCGCGAAGCCCGCGTCGTCGAGGATCGGCAGCTTCAGCTGAACCGCCTTGTCGTACTTGGAGCCCGGGTTGTCGCCGACGACGACGAACGAGGTCTTCTTGGAGACCGAACCCGTCACCTTGGCCCCGCGGCTCTGCAGGGCCTCCTTCGCGCCGTCCCGGGTGTGGCTCTGCAGGGTCCCGGTGACGACGACGGTGAGGCCCTCCAGCGGCCGCTCGCCCTCCGCCTCGCCGGAACCTTCCTCCTCCAGCCGGACGCCGGCCTCCCGCCACTTGCGCAGGATCTCCTGGTGCCAGTCGACGGCGAACCACTCCTTGACCGCCGCCGCGATGATCGGGCCGACGCCCTCGGTCGCGGCCAGCTCCTCCTCGGTGGCCTGTTCGATCCGGTCGATGGAGCGGAAGGCGCGCGCGAGGGTCTCGGCCGCGACGGGGCCGACGTGGCGGATGGACAGGCCGTTGATGAAGCGGGCCAGCGGCCGCTCCTTGGCGGCGGCGATGTTCTCCAGCATGGCCAGGGCGTTCTTCTTCGGCTCGCCCTTCTGGTTGGCGAAGACGCGGACGATCTTCTCCTCGCCGGTCTTCGGGTCGCGCTTGGGCAGGCCGCTGTCGGCATCCAGGACGTACGCCTTGATCGGCAGCAGCTGTTCGATGGTCAGCCCGAACAGGTCGCCCTCGTCGCGCATCGGCGGCTCGGCCGGCTCCAGCGGGTTGGTGAGCGCGGCCGCCGCGACGGCGCCGAAGTTCTCGATGTCCAGGCACTGGCGGCCGGCCAGGTAGAACAGCCGCTCGCGCAACTGGGCGGGGCACGTCTGCCCGTTGGGGCAGCGCAGGTCGATGTCCCCCTCCTTCATCGCCCGCAGCGGGGTGCCGCACTCGGGGCACTCGGACGGCATCACGAACTCCCGCTCGCTGCCGTCGCGCAGGTCCACGACCGGGCCGAGGATCTCGGGGATGACGTCGCCGGCCTTGCGCAGGACGACGGTGTCGCCGATGAGGACGCCCTTGGCCTTGACGACCTCCTGGTTGTGCAGGGTCGCGAACTCGACCTCGGAGCCGGCCACCGTCACCGGCTCCACCTGCGCGTACGGGGTCACGCGCCCGGTGCGGCCGACGCCGACCTTGATGTCCACCAGCTTGGTGTTGACCTCTTCGGGGGCGTACTTCCAGGCGATGGCCCAGCGCGGGGCGCGCGCCGTGGAGCCCAGCCGGCCCTGCAGCGGGATCTCGTCGAGCTTGACGACCACGCCGTCGATCTCGTGCTCCACGGAGTGGCGGTTCTCGCCGAAGTACGCGATGAACTCGCGGACCTCGCCGAGCGAGGACACCACCTTGTTGTGCCGGGCGGTCGGCATGCCCCACTCGCGCAGCAGCTCGTACGCCTGCGACAGCTTGCCGATCTCGAAGCCCTCGCGGGCGCCGATGCCGTGCACCACCATGTGCAGCGGGCGGGTGGCCGTGACCTTGGGGTCCTTCTGGCGCAGCGAACCGGCCGCCGCGTTGCGCGGGTTGGCGAAGGGCTTGTCGCCCGCCGCGACGAGCCGGGCGTTGAGCTCCTCGAACTTCTCCATCGGGAAGTAGACCTCGCCGCGGATCTCGACCAGGTCCGGGATCCGGTCGCCGGCCAGGCGGTCCGGGATCTCGGCGATGGTGCGGACGTTGGGCGTGATGTCCTCGCCGGTGCGGCCGTCGCCGCGGGTGGCGGCCCGGGTCAGCCGGCCCTTCTCGTAGGTGAGGTTGACCGCGAGCCCGTCCACCTTCAGCTCGCACAGGTAGTGGAAGTCGGGGGTGTTCACGTCCCGGGCCACCCGGTCGGCCCAGGCGGACAGCTCCTCGTCGTCGAAGGCGTTGTCCAGGGAGAGCATGCGCTCGCGGTGCTCGACGGACGCGAAGTCCGTCTCGTACGCCCCGGCCACCTTCTGGGTGGGCGAATCCGGCGTGCGCAGCTCCGGGTACTGCTCCTCGAGCGCCTCCAGCGAGCGCAGCAGCGTGTCGAACTCGGCGTCGCTGACGACCGGCTGGTCGTTCACGTAGTACCGGAAGCGGTGCTCCTCGACCTGCTCGGCCAGCAGCGCATGCTGCTCGCGCACCGCCGCCGGTACTGCCGTGTCCTGCTGTTCGGCTGCCATGCCGTGTCCTCCCGTGGCCCCGTCTCACACATCACTCAGGGTTGTCGGCGAGCGACCTCGCCGCCCTGACGCAGTGCGCCTGCACCGCGCGGGCGTAGGCGGGCGAAGCGCCCGCCAGGCCGCACGACGGGGTGACCACGACGGACTCCGCCAGAGTCCCCGGGGCCAGCCCCAGCCTGCGCCAAAGCTTCCTGACACCCATGACGCTACCGCCCGGGTCCGACAACGGGGCATCGGTGCCCGGCACCACTCCGGCGAAGAGCTTCACCCCGGACTCGACGGCCTCGCCGAGGGCGTCGTCCTCGCGCTCCGTGAGCAGGGAGAAATCGAACGACACACCCGTGGCGCCGGCGCGCCGCAGCATCCCGAAGGGGACCTCGGGCGCGCAGGAGTGCACGATCACGTCCCCGTCGTGGACGGCGAACAGCTCGCGCAGCGTCCCCTCGACCACCTGCCGGTCCACGGCCCGGTAGGTCCGGTAGCCACTGGCGGTGCGGACGCGGCCGAGCAGCACCGCGGTCAGCGACGGCTCGTCGAACTGGAGCACGATCTCGGCACCGGGAACGCGCTTCTTGACGTCGGCCAGGTGCCCGCGCAGCCCCTCGGCGAGCGATCCGGCCAGGTCGCGGCAGGCGCCGGCGTCCTGGAGCATCGCCTCGCCGCCGTGCAGCTCCAGGGCGGCGGCCAGGGTCCACGGTCCGACGGCCTGGACCTTGAGCTTGCCCTCGTAGCCCTGGGTGAACTCCTCCAGGGCGTCCAGGTCCTCGCCGAGCCAGGAGCGGGCCCGGCGCGTGTCGCGGCCGGGGCGGTCGCTGATCCGCCAGCCGCTGGGCTCGACGTGGGCGTACATCTCGACGAGCAGCCCGAGGGAGCGGCCGATCATGTCCGCGCCGGGCCCCCTGGCGGGGAGCTCGGCGAGGTACGGGAACTCCTCGAAGGAGCCGGTGACGGTCTTGGCGGCCTCGCGGGCGTCGCCGCCGGGCAGGGACCCGACCCCGGTGGCGCCGGCGGTCACCGGCCCGGCCTCACCGTCAGGTCGTTGACCTCGGCGTCGCGGGGCAGGTCGAGGGCCATGAGGATCGTGGTGGCCACGGACTCGGGGTCGATCCAGGCGGACGGGTCGTACTCCTTGCCCTCCTGGGAGTGCACCTTGGCCTGCATCGCGGTGGCGGTGCGGCCCGGGTAGACGGAGGTGACCCGGATGCCGTGCTGCTTCTCCTCGGCGCGCAGCGAGTCGGCGAGGGCCTTCAGCCCGTGCTTGGAGGCGGCGTACGCGCTCCAGTCGGCGTGGGCCTGCAGGCCGGCGCCGGAGTTCACGAAGACGACGGTGGCCTTGGAGGCGCGCAGCGTGGGCAGCAGCAGCCGGGTGACCTCGGCCGGGGCGACCAGGTTCACGTTGAGCTGCTGGTGCCAGGTCTTGGGCCGCAGCTCGCCGACCGGCCCGAGGTCGACGACCCCGGCGATGTGCAGGAGGGAGTCGATCCGGTCGGGCATGGCCTGCTTGTCGAAGGCCCAGGAGAGCCGGTCGGGGTCGGCGAGGTCCCCGACGAGGGTCCGCGCGCCGGGGTAGCGCTCGACGAGCTGCCGGGCGCGGGCGGCGTCACGGGCGAGCAGGATCAGGTCGTCCCCACGGGCGTGCAGCCGGGCCGCAACGGCGGCCCCGATGCCGGCACCGGCCCCGGTGATCAGATGAGTAGGCATACCGCCCATGCTCGCACCTCGCGCGGTGACCCCGGCGCGGCCGGTCCCGACGGGCCTGCCCGGGTCCGGCGTCAGCCTCCGCAGGCAGCCTGGTACACGGCCTCGGCCAGGCGGCGGGCGGCGGGCGGCGGGCGGCGGGCGGCGGGCGGCGGGCGGCTGCAGCCGACGCGGCTGTGACGGCAAGCGGATGCCCCGACCCGACGAGGGCGTGCGGCCAGGTCAGCCCGCCGGCGTTTGAGGCGCGGGGCCTGGGCCGGCGCCCCAGGGAATCCGGCCCCGCCTGACACCAGGCCTAACCGGGCCCCGGTGTCCGAAACCCGGCCGATCCTTCAGCCCCGCCGGCGTTTGAGGCGCGGGGCTCGGGGCGGCGCCCCCGAGAAACCCGGCTCCGCCGGGCACCAGGCCTATGGGCCCCGGCAACCGAAGCCGGGCCGATCCTTTCAGCCTCGCCGGCGTTTGAGGCGCGGGGTTCGGGGCGGCGCCCCCGAGAAACCCGGCTCCGCCGGGCACCGGGCTCCGCCCGGACCCTCCCCCAGCTACCGCTGGGGGTACCCCCAGCCTCAAACGCCGGCG
>NZ_JBEYXK010000118.1:0-19481 GCF_040645035.1 Streptomyces sp. NPDC046876
CCGCCTCGTTGAACGAGCGCCGGTTCATCTCGGCAAAGACCGGGGCGTGGACTCAAACGCCGGCGAGGCTGGATTTGGCCGACCCCCGGCTTCGAAAGCGGGGGCCGGGGTGCCCCGTTGCCCCGGCCTAAAAGGCGGGAGGCTGGAAATCCCCCACGTCAGAAGGGGGGAGACTGGAGAGCCCCGGGTCGGAAGCGGGGGCGGGGCTCCGGGTCGGAAGCGGGGGCGGGGCTCCGGGTCGGAAGCGGGGCCGGGAAAAAGCCCACCCCCCGCTTTGGTGGCGGGGGGTGGGGCTGAGGGTGGCGGCGACGGGTCAGGCGTCGGTCGCGTCGGCCTTGGCGGCCGCGGTGTCGCCGCTCTTGGCACCCGGGACCTCGGCCTTCGGGGCCTCGGCCGCGTCGGCCGCGGGCTCCGGCTTCGTGAGGCTGACCTCGGCAGCGGCCGGCTCGGCTTCGGCCGGAGCCGCGGGCGCGGCGTCGGCGTCGGCCTCGGCCGTCTTCGGGTCGGCGGCCGCCGGGCCGCGGTCCGGTTCGACCACCGCTTCGCGGCCCGGGCGGAACTTCGCCGAGAGGACGAAGTAGACCACCGCCAGGACGAAGACCACGATTGCGGTCCACACGTTCAGCCGGACGCCGAGGATGTGGTGGGCCTCGTCGACCCGCATGTACTCGATCCAGCCGCGCCCCGCGCAGTACGCGGCCACGTACAGCGCGAACGCCCGCCCGTGCCCGAGCTTGAAGCGCCGGTCGGCCCAGAGCACCAGCAGGGCCACACCGACGCACCACAGCGACTCGTACAGGAACGTCGGGTGGTAGGTGCCGGCGACCCGGTTCGGACCCTCGCTGATCTCCAGCGCCCACGGCAGGTCGGTGGCCCGCCCGTAGAGCTCCTGGTTGAACCAGTTGCCCCAGCGGCCGCAGGCCTGGGCCAGGGCGATGCCGGGGGCGAGGGCGTCGGCCCAGGCGGGCAGCGGGATGCCGCGCAGGCGGCAGCCGATCCAGGCGCCGACCGCGCCGAGCGCGATCGCGCCCCAGATGCCGAGGCCGCCCTCCCAGATCTTGAAGGCGTCGACCCAGTTGCGGCCTTCGCCGAAGTACAGCTGGTAGTCGGTGATCACGTGGTAGAGGCGACCGCCGACCAGGCCGAACGGGACCGCCCACACGGCGATGTCCGCGACCGTGCCCGGCTTTCCGCCGCGCGCGATCCAGCGCTTGTTGCCGAGCCAGACGGCGACGAAGACGCCGATGATGATGCAGAACGCGTAGCCGCGCAGCGGGATCGGCCCGAGGTGGACCACGCCGGTCGACGGGCTGGGGATGTAGGCAAGGTTCATGGCAGGTCCGACGCTACCCTGCCGGGCGGTACGGATCGCAACCCGCCCGGCAAGCCGCCATCAAATCGACACCTCCTCGCCCCACCCGCCTCACTCCCGTCCGGCCGCCCTCGACGCCGAAGTCGACGCCGACGCGGTCGCCGCCGGCGCCCCCGCACGCGCCGCCCCCGTCGCCGCCGCAGAGGGCTTCGCACGGGATCCGGCCGGTGAGGCCGAGGGGGACGGGGACGCGGACGCGGAGGCGCCCGCCGGCGGGGTCGCGCCCTTGGCGGCCGCCTCCACCGTTTCCTTCAGCTTCTGCGGGGTGATCGGGTTGGCCTGGTCGGCGAAGATGTCCTTGCCGTTCAGCAGCACGCTCGGGGTGCCCCGGAACTTGCCGGCGCGGAAGGCCGCGTGCGACTTGGCCACCCAGCTGTCGTGGGTGCCCTTCTCGACGCACGCGCGGAACTCGGGCGTGTCCAGCCCGGGCACCTTGGCGGCGAGCTCCAGCAGCTTGGCGTTCTTGCCGTAGGCGTCGTCCGTCTCCTCCGGCTGGTTCTGGAAGAGCAGGTCGTGGTACGCGGCGAACTTCCCGGCGTCCTGGGCGCAGGCGGCCGCATTGGCGCCGCGCAGCGAGCCGCTGCCGCCCATGTTGCCGTCGATGAGGGTGACCAGGTGGTAGTCGACCTTGAGCAGGCCCTTGGCCTCCAGGTCGTGGACGGTGTCCCGGTAGTTGGTCTCGAAGGCCTTGCAGGCGGGGCAGCGGAAGTCCTCCCACACGGTGAGGGTGGACTTGGCCTCGCTGCTGCCCGTCTGGATGGCCAGGGCGTCCTTGCCGGTGGCCCCGGAGGGGGTGGTCACCGGGCCGGCCTCGCCGGACTTGCCGCCCTTGCCGCTGTTGGCGGCGATCAGGCCGACCACGGCCGCCAGGCCCAGTACGCCGACCACCGCCGCTGCCACGAGGAGCGTCCGCCGGCGCTTGTCCCTCTTCCTGTCCCGCTCGCGCTCCGCTTGGAGTCGTTCCCGAGCCGATCGTTTCGCTTGGCGGTTCGCACCGTCGTTCTTCTCGCTCACGGTCGGCCAAACGAAGCAGGGAGGCACTCTCGTGCCTCCCTGCCCGCAAGTCCACCCGATCGGGCTACAGAACCTTCCCGGGTTCCGCGCCGCGTCAGCTCCTGCGTACGCCTTCCGCAAGTTCGCCCGCCAGCGCCCGTACGGCGTCCAGCCCGGCGGGCAGGTCCGGTGCGTCCAGCAGCAGCTTCACGAACGCCGAGCCGACGATCACGCCGTCGGCGAAGCCGGCGACCTCCTTGGCCTGGGCGGCGTTGGAGACGCCGAGGCCCACGCAGACGGGCAGCTCGGTGGTGGTGCGGGTGCGGCGGACCAGCTCCTGGGCCTCGTGGCCGACCGACTCGCGGGTGCCGGTGACCCCCATGAGGGAGGCGGCGTAGACGAAGCCGGATCCGGCGGCGGTGATCGTCGCCAGCCGCTCGTCCTTGCTGCTCGGCGCGACGACGAAGACGGTCGCCAGGCCGTGCCGGTCGGCGTGCTCGCGCCACAGCGCGGACTCCTGGACGGGCAGGTCCGGCAGGATGCAGCCGGCGCCGCCGGCCTCGGCGAGCTCGGCGGCGAACCGCTCCACGCCGTAGCGGTCGATGGGGTTCCAGTACGTCATCACCAGCACCGGGGCCCCGGTCGCCGCGTGCGCCTCGCGCACGGTGCGCAGCACGTCGGCGATCTTGACGCCGCCGCGCAGGGCGATGTCGTCGGCGGTCTGGATGATCGCGCCGTCGAGGACGGGGTCGCTGTGCGGGAGGCCGACCTCGACCACGTCCGCGCCGCCCTCGATGACGGCCCTGACGGCCTCGATGCCGCCGTCGACGGTGGGGAAGCCCGCCGGGAGGTAGGCGACGAGGGCCGCGCGGTCCTCGGACTTCGCCTTGGCGAGGGTGGCCGAGAGGAGGTCGATGTTGCCGCTCACTTGGTCTCTCCCTCGGAGTCGTCGTACAGCCCGAAGTAGCGGGCGGCCGTGTCCATGTCCTTGTCGCCGCGGCCGGACAGGTTGACCACGATCAGCCCGTCCTTGCCGAGCTCCCGGCCCAGGTCGAGCGCGCCCGCGAGGGCGTGCGCGGACTCGATGGCCGGGATGATGCCCTCGGTGCGCGAGAGCAGGCGCAGGGCCTGCATGGCCGCGTCGTCGGTGACCGCGCGGTACTCGCCGCGGCCGGTGTCCTTGAGGAAGGAGTGCTCCGGGCCGATGCCGGGGTAGTCCAGGCCGGCCGAGATCGAGTACGGCTCGGTGATCTGGCCCTCCTCGTCCTGCAGGACGTAGCTGCGGGAGCCGTGCAGGATGCCCGGCTCGCCGGCGGTCAGCGTGGCCGCGTGCTCGCCGGTCTCGACGCCGTGCCCGGCGGGCTCGAAGCCGACCAGGCGGACCCCGGTGTCGGGGATGAAGGCGTGGAAGAGGCCGATGGCGTTGGAGCCGCCGCCGACGCAGGCCGCGACGGCGTCGGGCAGGCGTCCGGCGCGCTCCAGGATCTGGCGGCGGGCCTCGACGCCGATGACGCGGTGGAAGTCGCGGACCATGGCGGGGAAGGGGTGCGGGCCGGCGACGGTGCCGAAGAGGTAGTGGGTGCGGTCGACGTTGGCGACCCAGTCGCGGAACGCCTCGTTGATGGCGTCCTTGAGGGTGCGCGAGCCGGACTTCACCGCGATGACCTCGGCGCCGAGCATGCGCATGCGGGCCACGTTGAGGGCCTGGCGCTGGGTGTCGATCTCGCCCATGTAGACGGTGCACTCGAGGCCGAAGAGGGCGCAGGCGGTGGCGGTGGCCACGCCGTGCTGGCCGGCGCCGGTCTCGGCGATGACGCGGGTCTTGCCCATGCGCTTGGTGAGGAGCGCCTGGCCCAGCACGTTGTTGATCTTGTGCGAGCCGGTGTGGTTGAGGTCCTCGCGCTTGAGGAAGATCCGGGCTCCGCCGGCGTGCTCGGCGAACCGGGGGACCTCGGTGAGGGCGCTGGGGCGTCCGGTGTAGTTGACCATCAGGTCGTTGAGCTCGGCCGCGAAGGCCGGGTCCGCCTTGGCCTTCTCGTACTCCACGGCGACCTCGTCCACGGCGGCGACGAGCGCCTCCGGGATGAACTTGCCGCCGAAGTCGCCGAAGTACCCCTCGGCGTTCGGAACCTGACCCTCCGGGTCCGGGATGAAGAATTCAGTGGCGCTGGACATGCCCAGTCACTCCTGTGGGATGCGTGTGCGGCGGGTGGTGGTCACCGTATTGCGCCGCCCGCCCGTGGCACGCGCGCCGCACCCCGCGGCCGGACGGCGAATCCGGCGGGGGTGGTTGCGGTACGTGCGTACGGTGCGGGAGGCCCGCGCCGCCCGGTCCGGTCGTCGTCCGGTCCCGGGGGCGCAAGGCCGTGCGGAGGGGTCCTGCGGCGGTCGGCCGCGGGGCCCGTTCCGTTACGGCGCGCCTCCGGGGCGCCATCGCATGCCGTTGACCTGGCCGGGCTCGGAGCCGATCACGTACCGGACCCGCCGCCCGTGGACGCGCCGGGCCGGGGCGCGGCAGCCGCGGGGGCGGCAGCCGCGCGCCAGGGGCGCGTGCGCCGTCTGCACGCGGGCCGGGCCACGGCCCGGGCGGGTGCGGACGGAGGGGCGGTCACAGGCCATGGGTCGGGTCAGCTCCGTCCGTGGCGCAGGGCGGGGTGGGCGCCGGCGGCGACGAGGTCGGCCACGGCCGCCTTCGGGTCGCGTCCGGTCACCAGGGACTCGCCCACGAGGACGGCGTCGGCGCCCTCGTTCGCGTAGGCGATCAGGTCGTGCGGTCCGCGGATGCCGGACTCGGCGACCTTGACGATGTGGGCGGGGATCTCGCCGACGACGCGCTCGAAGGTGGAGCGGTCGACGGTGAGGTCCTTGAGGTTGCGTGCGTTCACGCCGATGATCTTGGCGCCGGCGGCCACCGCGCGCTCGATCTCCTCCTCGTCGTGGACCTCGACGAGCGGGGTCAGGCCGATGGACTCGGCCCGCTCGATGAGGGAGACGAGGGCCTCCTGGTCCAGCGCCGCCACGATCAGCAGCACGAGGTCGGCCCCGTACGCACGGGCCTCCCACAGCTGGTACGACGTGACGATGAAGTCCTTGCGCAGGATCGGGATGTCCACGCGGGCGCGGACGGCCTCCAGGTCGGCCAGCGAGCCGCCGAAGCGGCGCTGCTCGGTGAGGACGGAGATGACCGCGGCACCGCCCGCCTCGTAGTCGGCGGCGAGCCCGGCCGGGTCGGCGATCGCGGCCAGCGCGCCCTTGGAGGGGCTGGAGCGCTTGACCTCACAGATCACCTTGACGCCGTCGCCGCGCAGGGCCGCGACGCCGTCCTTGGCCTGGGGCGCCTTGGCGGCACGCTCCTTGAGCTCGTCGAGGCTCACGCGGGCCTGCCGTTCGGCAAGGTCTTCGCGGACCCCTTCGATGATCTCGTCGAGCACACTCACGCGAGCGGCCCCCTTCCGGGTCGATGACGGTCGGCCGCCTCGCAGACACGTACGACTGCAAGGTCAGCAATCAAATGGTATCCGCAGGAGGCGTTGCCCTCCGCACGCGGTTGACCGGCGTCCCATTACCTGGACATTCGGAATCTGGGCTTCATATAGGTCTCAAGGGGCCAGTGCGGATCCGAAGGGCAGGTTCCGGACGACGCAGAACACCAGGGCAAGTCCGCCCAGTGCCCACCAGTACGGCCCCTTCACGACGAAACGCGGGGTCGGGGCGCCGCGCCAGGCCCCGGCGAGCCACACGGCCATGAAACCGGCGAAGACGAAGTACGCGGCGACGGCCAGGGCATTCTGCCCCAAAGCCGTGATCAGATCGCCGTGGGCGAACGCATGGGCGCTGCGCAGTCCGCCGCATCCGGGACACAGGATTCCGGTGACCCGGAAAAGCGGGCAGACCGGATAGTGCCCGGGTTCATTGGGATCCACGGCGCCTACGTACGCAAACGCCGCGACCGCACCGGCCAGCGTGAGCAGCGGGGAGGCCAGCCGGCGGACCCGGGAGGCGGGGGGCGCGGCCGGAGGGGCCGGCGGGGGCGGCAGGGGCCCGGTGCGGGGGGTGCGGGAGGCGTCCACGCGCTGAATTCTCTCCGGTCATGACGAGAGGCGCAGCCCGACGGGCCGCGCCTCTCGTGTCCGTGTGTGCTGCCGGCTGCGCCTGCGGCCGGCCGGGCCTCAGGCCTTGGCGGCGGCGATGACCTTGGCGAGGTCGTCGTGGGCGGGCTTCGGCGCACCCATGCCCGCGGCCTTCATCGCCAGGCCCACGACACCGCCGAGGGCGACGACCACGATCCCGGCCCAGAACCCGATCGGGTTCGCGAGCACCATGAACGCGCCGGAAACGCAGAAACCGATGAAGGCGATGATGACACCGGTCCAGGCGGCCGGGGTGTGTCCGTGGTTGCTGCCCGCCATGAGTTGCTCCTCATTTACGTTTTAACGTTTTAACGTTCGCTCTGTCGCAAGTGCTGTGTCGCACGCTCGCTGCCATTGTCCCGCACGGGCCGCGGTGCGTGGTCAGCGGGTGGGGTCCTCGCCGCGGTCCAGGGCCTTCCACAGGTCCTCGGGCCGGTCGGGGTCTGCTGCGGCGGCCCTGCGGCCGCGGGCGGCGCCGTCACGCTCGTAGCGGCCGCCCATCGCGGGCCAGGCGCTGCCGAACCTGAGGGCCAGCAGTCCGGCGGCCAGGATCAGCACGGCCCCGACTGCGGTGACGTACGGCCACGCCGTATGCGTCAGCGCGCCCACGTGCGCCGCGGTGTCCGCGGTCGCACGGGCGGCCTTGGCGTCCAGCGCCTGCCGGTCGCCGGCGGCCAGGGCCGCGGAGACCGCCGCGCCGAGCCCGCTCAGGGCGAGCAGCGCGGAGACCAGCAGCCGGCCCTTGCCGCGTACGGCGAACACCGCGACCAGGGCGGCGAGGCCGACGATGGCCAGGGCCGCCGGCAGCCCGGTGACGGCGCGCCCGTCCGCGGTCAGCGGGAGCGAGCCGCCGCCGACGGCGGCGGTGCCCCGGGCCCACACCCGGCCGGAGGCGAGGAGGACGACGGTGGCACCGAGGGCGCCGAGCAGCAGGGCGGCGGCCACGCTGCGGCGGCCGCCGGCCGGGGCGGAAGCCTCCGCGGCGTCCTGGCCGGGGGCTTCGCCGGTGTCGTTTCGGGGCGGGGGTACGGCACTCACGTACCCCACTATCCCCTACGGCCCCGCGCGCCGGTCAGCGGGCCATCCGGTTGGCCGCCGCCACCGCGCGCAGCACGGCCGCGGCCTTGTTGCGGCACTCGTCGTCCTCCAGCTGGGGCACCGAGTCCGCGACCACGCCCGCGCCGGCCTGGACGTACGCCGTACCGTCGCGCAGCAGGGCCGTGCGGATGGCGATGGCGGTGTCGGAGTCCCCGGCGAAGTCGAGGTAGCCGACGCAGCCGCCGTACAGGCCGCGGCGCGAGGGCTCCAGCTCCTCGATGATCTGCATGGCGCGCGGCTTGGGCGCCCCGGACAGCGTCCCCGCGGGGAAGCAGGCGGTGAGCACGTCAAAGGCGGTACGGCCTTCGGCGACCCGGCCGGTGACGGTGGACACGATGTGCATGACGTGCGAGTACCGCTCGATGGACATGAAGTCGACGACCTCGACGGAGCCCGGTTCGCAGACCCGGCCGAGGTCGTTGCGGCCGAGGTCGACGAGCATCAGGTGCTCGGCGCGCTCCTTGGGGTCGGCCAGCAGCTCCTCGGCGAGGGCCTGGTCCTGCTGCGGGGTGGCCCCGCGGTGGCGGGTGCCCGCGATCGGGTGGACCATGGCCCGGCCGTCCTCGACCTTGACCAGGGCCTCGGGGCTGGAGCCGACGACGTCGAAGCCGTTCTCGAAGCGGAAGAGGTACATGTACGGGGACGGGTTGGTGGCCCGCAGCACCCGGTAGACGTCCAGCGCGGAGGCCTCGCAGGCCGTCTCGAACCGCTGCGAGGGCACCACCTGGAAGGCCTCGCCGGCCCGGATGCGCTCCTTGATGTCCTCGACGGCGGCCTGGTAGTCCGCGCCGCCCCACAGGGCGGAGTACTCGGGCAGCTCGGACGCCGGGAGCGGGGCCGGGGTGTACGGGGCGGGCCGCGCGAGGTCGGCCTCCATGGCGTCGAGCCGGGCGACGGCGTCGGCGTAGGCCTCGTCGACGCCGGTGTCCAGGTCGTTGTGGTTGATCGCGTTGGCGATGAGCTGGACGGTGCCGTCCCAGTGGTCGAGGACCGCCAGGTCGGAGGTGAGCAGCATGGTCAGCTCGGGCAGCCGCAGGTCGTCGGAGCCGTGCTCGCCGATGCGCTCCAGGCGGCGCACGATGTCGTAGCCGAGGTAGCCGACCATGCCGCCGGTGAAGGGCGGCATGCCGGCGGCGAGGTCGCGCGGGGTGTGCAGGGCCTGGACGGTGGCGCGCAGCGCCTGCAGCGGGTCGCCGGCGGTGGGGACGCCGACCGGCGGGGTGCCGATCCAGTGGGCCTCTCCGTCGCGGACGGTGAGCGTGGCGTCGCTGCGGACGCCGACGAAGGAGTAGCGCGACCAGGAGCGGCCGTTCTCGGCGGACTCCAGCAGGAAGGTGCCCGGGCGCTCGGCGGCCAGCTTGCGGTAGAGCCCGACGGGCGTGTCCCCGTCGGCCAGCAGCTTGCGGCTCACCGGGATGACGCGGCGGTCGGCGGCGAGCTTGCGGAACTGTTCGAGATCCATGGGGTGCGTCACCTGTCTGCCTGGTCGGCGGCCAGCGGGAGGACGTCGGCGTCGAAGCACGTACGGGCGCCGGTGTGGCAGGCGGCGCCGACCTGGTCGACCTTGACGAGCACGGTGTCGGCGTCGCAGTCGAGGGCGACGGACTTCACGTGCTGGACGTGGCCGGAGGTGTCCCCCTTCACCCAGTACTCCTGGCGGCTGCGCGACCAGTACGTGCAGCGGCCCGTGGTCAGGGTCCGGTGCAGCGCCTCGTCGTCCATCCACCCGAGCATGAGCACCTCACCGGTGTCGTACTGCTGGGCGATGGCCGGCACCAGGCCGTCGGGCGAGCGCTTGAGCCGGGCGGCGATGGCGGGGTCGAGTGCGGAGGTACTCATGCGGGCCATTGTGCCGCGCGGCGGGGACCGGTATGGATCACCGTCCGTCTGATGGGCGGGCGCGCGGCGTGTTCCCGCCGTAGGCTTGCCCGCATGTCTACCCATGCGAAGCGTGAACGGCTGCTGCTGGCGGACCTGTTGGAGGCGGCCGGGCCGACGGCGCCGACGCTGTGCCAAGGCTGGTCGACCCGGGACCTGGCGGCCCACGTGGTGGTCCGCGAGCGGCGGCCGGATGCGGCGGGCGGCCTGCTGCTGGGCGTGCTGAAGGAGCGGCTGGAGCGGGCGATGGCCGAGTACACGGCCAAGCCGTACGAGGAGCTGATCCAGCTGATCCGGACCGGGCCGCCGAAGCTGTCGGTGTACGCGCTGAAGCCGATCGACGAGGCGGCCAACGCGGTGGAGTTCTACGTGCACGCGGAGGACGTGCGGCGGGCGCAGCCGGACTGGGCGCCGCGGGTGCTGGATCCGGTGTTCTCGGACGCGCTGTGGATGCGGCTGGAGAGGCTGGCCCGTCTCACGGGCCGCCGTTCGCCCGTGGGGCTGGTCCTGCGCCGCCCTGACGGCCAGACGGCCGTGGCCCACAAGGGGACCCCTGTGGTCACGGTGACCGGGGAGCCGGGTGAGCTGACCCTGTTCTGCTTCGGCCGCCAGGACTCTGCCGAGGTCGCCCTCGACGGCCCCAAGGAGGCCATCGGCCGGCTGACCACGGCCAAGCTGGGCATCTAGCCGCCTGCTGCTCCCGCTGCGCGGGGCCTATCCCCTCCCCGCCCCTTCCCGAAACCGTGGCCTGCGCCCCCGGCCCCCGCTGCGGGGCTGCGCCCCGCACCCCGCCTGGGGCTCCGCCCCAGACCCCGCGCCTCAAACGCCGGCGAGGCTGGATTTTCGCCGGGCGGGGCTGGAATTGCCGCGCAGCGGCAAAATCCAGCCCGCGCGGCGTTTGAGCGCACCGGGCGCGAAGCGCACGGAACGGGGGCCGGGGCGTCAGCCCCGGTTTCGGGAAGGGGCGGGGTGGGGAAGGGCTCCGCGCAGCGGCAGCGGCAGCGGCAGCGGCAGCGGCAGCGGCAGCGGCAGCGGCAGCGGCAGCGGCAGCGGTTAGCGGACCGGGTGTCCGGCGGCGCGGAGGGTGGCCTTGACCTCGGCGATGCGGAGGTCGCCGAAGTGGAAGACGGAGGCGGCGAGCACCGCGTCGGCCCCGGCGTCGATGGCCGGCGGGAAGTGGGCCAGGGAGCCCGCCCCGCCGGACGCGATCACCGGCACGGTGACGTGCTTGCGCACCGCCGCGATCATCTCCGTGTCGTACCCGTCCTTGGTGCCGTCGGCGTCCATCGAGTTCAACAGGATCTCCCCGGCGCCGAGCTCCGCAGCCCGGTGGGCCCACTCGACGGCGTCGATCCCGGTGCCCCGGCGGCCGCCGTGCGTGGTGACCTCGAACGAGCCGGTGTCGGTGCGCCGGGCGTCCACCGACAGCACCAGGACCTGGCGGCCGAAGCGCTCGGCGATCTCCTGGATCAGCTCGGGCCGCGCGATGGCGGCCGTGTTGACGCCGACCTTGTCCGCGCCCGCCCGCAGCAGCTTGTCCACGTCGTCCGCGGTGCGGACGCCGCCGCCCACGGTCAGCGGGATGAAGACCTGCTCGGCGGTGCGCCGCACCACGTCGTACGTGGTCTCGCGGTTCCCGGAGGAGGCGGTGATGTCGAGGAAGGTCAGCTCGTCGGCGCCCTCGGCGTCGTACAGCTTGGCCATCTCGACGGGGTCGCCCGCGTCGCGCAGGTTCTGGAAGTTGACGCCCTTGACGACGCGGCCGTTGTCCACGTCCAGGCAGGGGATCACCCGTACGGCGAGTGACATCAGGACTCCCCTCGGAAGGCTTCGACCTCGACCTCGACGACCAGGCTGGGGTCGACGAAGCCGGACACGATGATCATGGATGCGGCGGGGCGGACGGCGTCGAAGAGCTCCTTGTGGGCCCGGCTGACCTCCTCCACGTCCCGCGCGTGGGTGATGTACATGCGGGTGCGCACGACGTGCTCCGCACCCAGCCCCGCCTGGCCGAGCGCGTCGATCGCGACGCGGAAGGCGTTCAGGGTCTGCTGGTACGGGCCGTCGGCCGCGATCTTGCCGTCGACGACCGAGGTGCAGCCGGAGACGAGGACGAGCCCGTTCGGCAGCGCGACGGCGCGGGAGTAGCCCACGGCGTCCTCCCACGGGCCGCCGGAGGAGAAGCGGCGGATGCCGTCGTTCCCGCTCATGCCTGCGCCACCACCCGCAGGGCCTCCTCGAGGGTGAAGGCCTTGGCGTACAGGGCCTTGCCGACGATCGCGCCCTCGACGCCCGCGGGCACGAGCTCGGCGAGCGCCCGCAGGTCGTCCAGCGAGGAGACGCCGCCGGAGGCGACGACCGGCCGGTCGGTGGCTGCGCAGACGTTCCGCAGCAGTTCCAGGTTGGGGCCGGTCAGCGTGCCGTCCTTGCCGATGTCGGTGACGACGTAGCGGGCGCAGCCCTCGGAGTCCAGGCGGGCGAGGGTCTCGTACAGGTCGCCGCCGTCGCTGGTCCAGCCGCGGCCCTTGAGGGTGGTGCCTCGCACGTCGAGTCCGATGGCGATCCGGTCGCCGTGCTCGGCGATGGCCTTGGCGGCCCACTCGGGGGTCTCCAGGGCTGCGGTGCCGAGGTTGACGCGGGTGCAGCCGGTGGCCAGGGCCGCGGCGAGCGTGGCGTCGTCGCGGATGCCGCCGGACAGCTCGACCTTGATGTCCATGGCGCCGGTGATCTCGGCGACCAGGGCGCGGTTGTCGCCGGTGCCGAAGGCGGCGTCGAGGTCCACCAGGTGCAGCCATTCGGCGCCGGCGGCCTGCCAGGCGAGGGCCGCCTGGAGCGGGGAGCCGTAGGAGGTCTCGCTGCCGGAGACCCCGTGGACGAGGCGTACGGCCTGGCCGTCGCGGACGTCGACCGCGGGGAGGAGTTCCAGCTTCGGTGCGGGCTCGGTCATCACAGGGTCTCGATCCAGTTGGTGAGGAGCTGGGCGCCGGCGTCGCCGGACTTCTCGGGGTGGAACTGGGTGGCCCACAGGGCCCCGTTCTCCACCGCCGCGACGAAGCGCTCGCCGTGCGTGGCCCAGGTGACCTTGGGACCGGCGATCCTGGGGTTGGTGACCTCCAGGGTCCAGTCGTGGGCCGCGTAGGAGTGCACGAAGTAGAACCGGGCGTCGTCGTCCAGGCCGGCGAAGGCCTTGCTGTCGGCGGGGGCCTCGACGGTGTTCCAGCCCATGTGCGGGACGACGGGCGCCTTGAGCGGGCCGACGGTGCCGGGCCACTCGTCGAGGCCTTCGGTCTCCACGCCGTGCTCGATGCCGCGCTCGAAGAGGATCTGCATGCCGACGCAGATGCCCATGACGGGGCGGCCGCCGGAGAGGCGGCGGCCGATGATCCAGTCGCCGCGGACGGACTTCAGCCCCTGCATGCAGGCGGAGAAGGCGCCGACGCCGGGGACGAGGAGGCCGTCGGCGTCCATGGCCTTGTCGTAGTCGCGGGTGATCTCGACGTCGGCGCCGACGCGCGCGAGGGCGCGCTCGGCGGAGCGGACGTTTCCGAAGCCGTAGTCGAATACGACGACCGTCTTGGTGGGTCGGGATGCGCTCATGCCCAGATTCCTTGGATCCGCAGGACTCCGGCGGCGAGGCACATCGCGGAGCCGATGGCGAGCAGCAGGACGACCGACTTGGGCATCTGCTGCTTCTGGAAGGAGTAGACGCCGCCGGCCAGGAACAGGCCGACGACGATCAGGACGGTGTTGAGGCCGGTCACGGCTAGAGGGCGCCCTTCGTGGAGGGGAGGATGCCGGCCGCGGCGGCACGCGGGTCGAACTCGGACGCGTAGCGCAGCGCCCGGGCCAGCGCCTTGAACTGGCACTCGACGATGTGGTGGGCGTTGCGGCCGTACGGGACGTGGACGTGCAGGGCGATCTGGGCCTGCGCGACGAAGGACTCCAGGATGTGCCGGGTCATCGTCGTGTCGTACGCGCCGATCATCGGGGCCATGTTCTCGGGCTCGGTGTGCACGAGGTAGGGGCGGCCCGACAGGTCCACGGTCACCTGGGCGAGGGACTCGTCCAGCGGGACGGTGCAGTTGCCGAAGCGGTAGATGCCGACCTTGTCGCCGAGGGCCTGCTTGAAGGCGGCGCCGAGCGCGAGGGCAGTGTCCTCGATGGTGTGGTGGCTGTCGATGTGCAGGTCGCCGTCGGTCTTGACCGTGAGGTCGAACAGGCCGTGGCGGCCGAGCTGGTCGAGCATGTGGTCGTAGAAGCCGACGCCGGTGGAGACGTCGACCTGGCCCGTCCCGTCGAGGTTTATCTCGACGACGACCGAGGTCTCCTTCGTGGTCCGTTCAACCCGTCCGATGCGGCTCATGCGTGCTGCTCCTTCTTCAGTGCGCGAACCGCTTCCAGGAACGCGTCGTTCTCGGCCGGGGTGCCCGCGGTGACCCGCAGCCAGCCCGGCACGCCGTTGTCACGGACCAGGACACCCTGGTCGAGGATCTTCTGCCATGCGGTGTGGGAGTCGTCGAACCTGCCGAACTGGATGAAGTTGGCGTCGGATTCGGTGACCTCGTACCCGATCGCCCGCAGTTCGTCGACGAGGCGGTCCCGCTCGGCCTTGAGCTGCTCGACGTAGCCGAGCAGGGTGTCGGTGTGCTCCAGGGCCGCCAGCGCGGTGGCCTGGGTGACGGCCGACAGGTGGTACGGCAGGCGTACGAGCTGGACGGCGTCGACCACGGCCGGGTGCGCGGCGAGGTAGCCCAGGCGCAGTCCGGCGGCGCCGAAGGCCTTGGACATGGTCCGGGAGACCACCATGTTCGGGCGGCCCTCGATGAGGGGCAGCAGGGAGTCGCGGTGGCTGAACTCGACGTACGCCTCGTCCACGACGACCAGCGAGGGCTTGGCCGCCTGCGCGGCCTCGTAGAGGGCGAGGACCGTCTCCGCCTCGACCGCGGTGCCCGTGGGGTTGTTGGGCGAGGTGATGAAGACGACGTCGGGTGCGTTCTCGGCGATGGCCTGCTCGGCCGCCGCCACGTCGATCGTGAAGTCCTCGCGGCGCGGGCCGGAGATCCAGCCGGTGCCGGTGCCGCGGGCGATCAGGGCGTGCATCGAGTAGGAGGGCTCGAAGCCGATCGCGGTGCGGCCGGGCCCGCCGAAGGTCTGCAGCAGCTGCTGGATGACCTCGTTGGAGCCGTTCGCGGCCCACACGTTCTCCCGGGCGACCGGGTGCTTGCCGGTACGGGTGAGGTAGGCGGCGAGCGCGGTCCGCAGCTCGACCGCGTCCCGGTCGGGGTAGCGGTTGAGGGTGCGGGCCGCGTCGGCGACGCGCTCGGCGATGCGCCGCACCAGCGCCTCGGGGAGCTCGTACGGGTTCTCGTTGGTGTTCAGCTGGACGGGCACGTCCAGCTGCGGGGCGCCGTACGGGGTCTTGCCGCGCAGCTCGTCGCGGATGGGGAGGTCGTCAATGCCGATGGTGCTCATGTCTGCGGGATCTTCCATCCGAAGCGCGCCTTGAGGGCCGCGCCGTGCGCCGGCAGGTCCTCCGCCTCGGCCAGCGTCACCACGTGGTGGGTGACCTCGGCGAGGGCGTCACGTGTGTAGTCGACGATGTGGATGCCGCGCAGGAAGGACTGCACGGACAGGCCCGAGGAGTGGCAGGCGCAGCCGCCGGTGGGCAGGACGTGGTTCGACCCGGCGCAGTAGTCGCCGAGCGAGACCGGGGCCCACGGGCCGACGAAGATCGCGCCGGCGTTGCGGACGCGGGCGGCCCGGGCCGCGGCGTCGGCGGTCTGGATCTCCAGGTGCTCGGCGCCGTACGCGTCGACGACCTTCAGGCCGTCCTCCAGGCTGTCGACCAGCACGATCGCGGACTGCTTGCCCGCCAGGGCGGGCTTGATCCGGTCCTCGACGTGCTTGGTGGCGGCGACCTGGGGCTCCAGCTCCCGCTCCACGGCGGCCGCGAGCTCCTCGGAGTCGGTGACGAGCACAGCGGCGGCCAGCGGGTCGTGCTCGGCCTGGCTGATCAGGTCGGCGGCCACGTGCACCGGGTCGGCGGTGGAGTCCGCGAGGACCGCGATCTCGGTCGGGCCGGCCTCGGTGTCGATGCCGATCTTCCCGGTGAAGTAGCGCTTGGCCGCCGCGACCCAGATGTTGCCGGGACCGGTGACCATGTTGACCGGCAGGCACTCCTCGGTGCCGTACGCGAACATCGCGACGGCCACGGCGCCGCCCGCCGCGTACACCTCGTCCACGCCGAGCAGTGCGCAGGCGGCGAGGATCGTGGGGTGCGGCAGGCCGTCGAACTCGGCCTGCGGCGGAGAGGCCAGCGCGATGGACTCCACGCCCGCCTCCTGGGCCGGCACGACGTTCATGACGACGGAGGACGGGTACACCGAGCGGCCGCCCGGCGCGTACAGGCCCACGCGCTCGACCGGAACCCACTTCTCGGTCACGGTGCCGCCGGGCACCACCTGGGTGGTGTGCTCGCTGCGGCGCTGGCTGCGGTGCACGGTCCGGGCGCGCCGGATCGACTCCTCCAGTGCGGCGCGGACGGCGGGGTCGAGCTCGTCGAGGGCCTTGGCGAGGGCCTCGGCGGGCACCCGTACCTTCTCGAGCGTGACCCCGTCGAACTTCTGCGCGTACTCGATCAGCGCCGCCGTGCCACGATGATGGACGTCCTCGCAGATGGGCCGCACCTTCTCCAGGGCGGCTTCCACGTCGAACTCGGCACGGGGCAGCAGGTCGCGCAGGGCGCCGCCCTCGGGGAGGGCGTTGCCGCGCAGGTCGATACGAGAGATCACCTCCCAATTCTCTCAGACCACCTCCCGCGACCGTCCGCCCGTATCACTGGCTGATACACGCCCCGCGTGTCACCGCCTGCGTCTAGCGTTCCCGTGTTCGCGGTACACACATCACGGCGGAGGGGGGCGGCGATGGCGGTGGCGTCGCACGTGGACGAGGCGCCGGCGGACCTGACCGCCGCCGAACGGCGCATGTGGGAGGCGTTCCGCACCGGCAGTGTGTGCGACCTGAGCTCCCGCGCCGCGGACCACGACGACCCGCACGGCGACCGCGTGTGGGGCGAGGGGCGCAGCGTCCGGGCCCGGACCGTGGCGCTGCTGCTGCTCCACGGGCCGCCGCCGGTGCCGGGCCGGGTGGCCTCGCTGAAGCTGCGCGGCGTACGGATCACAGGCCGCCTGGACCTGTCCGGCGGCACCGTGGAGCCGTACGTCGAACTCCAGTCCTGCCGCTTCGACAGCGAGGTCCAGCTGTCGGAGACCCGGTTCGTCACGCTGCGCCTGGTCAACTGCGCGATACCCCGGCTGGACGCCTCCCGGCTGCACACCGAGGGCGACCTGCACCTGCCGCGCTGCCGGGTCGCCCGCGGGATCCGGCTCACCGACGCGCAGATCGGCACCGACCTGCTGATCAGCCAGGCCGTGGTGCAGCGCGACAGCCGCGGCCGGGCCATCGCCGCCGACGGGATGTCGGTCGCGCAGGACTTCCAGGGCGAGCTGCTGGAGACGTACGGGGAGGTGAGCCTGCGGGGCGCCAAGGTGGGCGTGTCGATGAACCTGCGCGGGGCGCGGCTGGAGAACCCGGACGGGCGGCGCGCGCTGAACGCCCCGCAGCTGACCGTCGAGCGGACCCTGTACCTGACCTCGATCGCCGTGGACTACATGTTCGGCGACTCCGGCTCCTCCACTCCCCCGTACGGGCTCGGCCAGACCCCGACGCGCGGGCAGCGCGCCCGGCGCTTCGAGTGCATCGGCGGGCTGCGCCTCGACGACGGCCGCTTCGGCGACGCCGTCGACTTCTACGGGGCCCGGTTCACGCTGGCCGAGGAGCAGGAGGTGTCGCTGCGCCGGATCCAGACCCCGGAGCTGCGGTTCGTCGGCGAGCGGCCCGAGCGGGGGCGGGTGGTGCTGTCGGGGGCCAAGGTGGTCAAGCTGGTCGACACCTCCACCAGCTGGCCGGGGCAGGGCGGGGTGGCCGTCGAGGGGTTCGTGTACGAGACCCTCGCGCCCCGCGGCCACTTCCCGCTGACACGCCGGCTGGCCTGGCTGGCGGCGGCGACCCCCGAGTACTCACCGGAGCCGTACGAGCGGCTGGCGGCGGTGCTGCGGACCAGCGGGGAGGACGCGGACGCCCGGGAGGTGCTGCTGGCCAAGCAGCGCCGGCGGCGGGCCACGCTCCCGCCGGCGGTGAAGGCCTGGGGGTACGTGCAGGACTGGACGGTGGCCTACGGGTACCGGCCGGGCCGGGCCGCGCTGTGGATGGCGGTGCTGTGGGCGGCGGGGGCCCTGCTGTTCAGCCAGCACGACGCGCAGGCGATCAAGGCGGACGAGCACCCGGAGTGGAACCCGGCCCTGTACGCCCTGGACCTGCTGCTGCCGGTCATCGACCTCGGCCAGGAGGGCCAGTGGAAGATGGCGGGCTACTGGCAGTGGGGGGCGGCGGTGCTGGTCCTGCTGGGCTGGATCCTCGCGACGACGGTGGCGGCGGGGGCGACGCGGGTGCTGAGGCGGGGGTGACGGGGGTTCCGGGGCGGGGGTGATGCGCGTGCCGGGGCGGGGGTGACCGGGGCGGCGGGGCGGGGGTGACCGGGGCGGCGGGGCGGGGTGATGGGGAAGAACCGAGGTGACAGGCCCCGGGCCGCGGCCACTACCCTGTGCGTCGTGACCACCGTTCGCCTGCCCCTCTTCCCGCTGAACTCGGTGCTGTTCCCCGGACTCGTGCTTCCGCTGAACGTCTTCGAGGAGCGTTATCGCGCCATGATGCGGGAGCTGCTGAAGACGGGCGAGGACGAACCGCGCCGCTTCGCGGTCGTCGCGATCCGCGACGGCCGGGAGGTCGCCCCGACCGCCCCCGGACTGCCCGACCAGACCGGGCTGCCCGAGCGGGGCCCGGCCGCCGGCTTCGGCGCCGACCCGATCCAGGCCTTCCACCGCGTGGGCTGCATCGCCGACGCCGCGACGATCCGGGAACGGGAGGACGGCAGCTTCGAGGTCCTCGCGACCGGCACGACCCGGGTGCGGCTGCTGTCGGTGGACGCCTCCGGCCCGTTCCTGGTGGCCGAGCTGGAGGAGATCCCGGAGGACGCCGGCGACGGCGCGGGCGCGCTGGCCGAGGGGGTGCTGCGGGCCTTCCGGAACTACCAGAAGCGGCTCGCCGGGGCCCGGGAGCGGTCCCTGTCCACGGGCGCCGACCTGCCGGACGAGCCGTCGGTGGTGTCGTACCTGGTGGCGGCCGCGGCCGTCCTGGACGTCCCGGCCAAGCAGCGGCTCCTCCAGGCCCCGGACACCGCGACCCGGCTGGCGGAGGAGCTGAAGCTGCTGCGGTCGGAGGCGGCGGTGATCCGGCATCTGCCGTCGCTGCCGGCGGTGGATCTGACGCGGGCGCCGACCAGCCCGAACTGAGACGAGGGGGACGCGCATGGCCAAGGCGGCCAAGGCCGGCAGGAACCGGACCGGGGCGGGGGCGACCCCTGCCATCGCCGCGCTGGCGGCGGCGGGCGTGGAGTTCACCACGCACGCGTACGACCACGACCCGGCGCACCCCTCCTACGGCCAGGAGGCGGCGGAGGCGATGGGCGTGAGCCCGGACCAGGTCTTCAAGACGCTCGTCACGGACGTGGACGGCGTACTGACGGTGGCCGTCGTGCCGGTCTCCGGGAGCCTGGACCTGAAGGCGCTGGCTGCGTCGGTGGGGGCGAAGCGGGCGGTGATGGCGGATCCGGCCCTCGCCGAGCGGACTACGGGGTACGTGGTGGGTGGGATCTCGCCGCTGGGCCAGCGGCGGCGGCTCCGCACGGTCCTGGACGAGTCGGCCTCGGCGCACGCGACCGTCTGCGTCTCGGCCGGCCGCCGTGGGCTGGAGGTCGAACTGGCCCCCGCGGCCCTGGCCGCCCTGACCTCGGCCACCGTGGCCCCGATCGCCCGCCCGTAGCCGGCCGCCCCGGACCCTCCCCCAGCTACCGCTGGGAGGTGCCCCCAGAAACCGGGGCTCCGCCCCGGACC
>NZ_JBEYXK010000119.1:0-19339 GCF_040645035.1 Streptomyces sp. NPDC046876
GGGGGCCGCCGCCCCCCAGGGCCCCCCGCCGCCCCTCCGTCGTATCCGCACCCGCGTTCGCCCCCGCTTCCGCGCGCTCGTACGCACCAGGTGCTCAGCCCACCGGGTGCTCCGGCTCGTAGTTGGTCAGGACGCAGCCCTCGACCTGGGCCTTCTCCAGCCGGTACCCGGTCGGGGCGGAGAAGCCGGGCACGCAGTTCAGGTACAGGAACCTGGGGTGCTGGTACAGCACGAACCGGGCCGAGGCGTCGTTGGTCTCCACGGCGACGTTCTCGCCGACGAGCAGCACGCTGCCGGTGGCCCTCAGCTTGCCGTCGTCCTTCAGGTCGGCCAGCTGGGCGGCCTTCGCCTTCGTCTGCAGCTTCTTCATGTCGCCGACGGTGTCGAGCCAGCTCAGATTGCGGGCGCGCTGCCCGTCGGCCGGCTGCCCGCACAGGGCCCGGCCGGTCACGCCCCAGTCCGCCGCGTTGCCCTTGACCACCGGCTGGAAGTCGATGGACTCGATCGCCACCGCCTCCGGATCGGTGGAGAAGTGGTCCTTGCAGGCCAGGGGGCTGTTGCTCACGAGCGTACGGAGCTCGGCGATGCTGCCCGCCCGCGGCAGCCCGAGGCTGCCCGTGGTGGGCTGACCGGGCCGGCCGTTCGGGCCCTCCTGCGGGGTCTCGAGGTTCGGGCTGCCCGTGCCGTCCTTGGCGGGGACGAAGTCGCTGAGGTTGCAGTACTCGACCAGCGCCTGCTCCCGCTTGTAGCCCTTGGGCACGGGGGCGGTCGGGTTGCAGGTCAGGACGCGCATCTCGGAGCGCACGAGGGCCATGGAGGTCTTCGGCAGGGTGGGGAAGGCCACGAAGCCCTTGCCGATGATCACGTTGCTGAAGAGCCCGTACGCCCCGTCGCCGCCGGCGATCTTGTCCATGACGTACTGCTTGTAGCCCGCCTGGAACTCCTTCATGTCCTTGGGGACGGCGATGACGATGTCGCTCTTGTCGGCCGTGGTGCTGCAGACGCCGATCTCCGTCACCGACCACTGCCCGACCTTCGGGAAGTCGCCGCTCGGGATCCTCGGGTCGTCGGCCTTCGAGCTCAGGTTCTCGCAGCCGGCCCATTCGCGCATGTACTGCTGCGCCTTGACGAGCGGGCCGTCGCCGGCGGCGCCGTCGGCCGCGAGGGAGGCGGAGGAGGCGGGTGTGCCCGGTGGTGCCGCCTGGCCGCCGCCTCCCTTGCATGCGGGCAGGACGGCGAGGCAGGTGAGGGCGGCGGTGATGGCGAGGATCCGCTGGATGCGCATGGGTCGCTTTCGTCGGACGGAAGGTCGCGAGGGGGGTGGTAGTGGCATGCGCATGCTATGGCGGCCGCACGAGCATGATCAAAACCGCCGCTGCTCACGGCATTTCACGCCGCCCAGGCCGCCAGAGTCGCGAAATCACCGCCAGTGAGTCCGACTTGCTCGTCGATGCGCAGCAACAGCGCCCGCACCGGGTGGCGTTGGTCGACGTACTCGCGGTCCATGGCCGTGATGTCGTCGTCGATCCACGCGAACTCCCGCTCGCCCGCATACTCCAGGACGTACTGCGTCTTCCAGAACGTGCCGCGCGGGGCGCGCCCGTGCATCTGCGGCCAGTCGATGTACGGCAGCCGCGGCAGGCCCAGGTGCGGGGCGATCCAGTCGTTCGCCTCGTCCTTCCAGGTCGTCGCCCACACCAGCTCGTACGTCTCCGCCAGCGCGAGCAGCTCCGCCCCGTGGGCGGGGTTGAGCCACACGCGCAGCGGCTTGCGGCTCTCGGCCTCGGTCCAGCCGGTGGGGCGCATGCGGTGGGTGGTGTAGCCCTCGGGGCGGCGCTGGGGCCGGGCCGCGTAGGGGTTCAGCGGGCCGTCCACGTCGATCAGGAGCAGCGGCTTCGGCGTCATGTACACAGCGTTCCTCTCGGGGGTGCCTGCGGGCACCCGAATAAAATGAGACACGGACGTCTCATTTGGTGTATCGTTGTCTCATGGCCATGGATCGTGACCAGGTGCTCCGCGACGCCGCGGCCCTGCTCTCCCGCAAGTCGACCGCCACGATGGACGAGGTCGCCCGCGCCGCAGGCATCGGGCGCGCGACCCTCCACCGGCACTTCGCCGGGCGCGACGCCCTCGTACGGGCCCTGGAGGAACTGGGCATCCGCGAGTTCGAAGGAGCCTTCGACCGCGCCCGCCTCGACGAGGGCACCGCGGTCGACGCACTGCGCCGGCTCGTCGCGGAGAGCGAGGCCAACGCCCAGCTGCTGGCCTTCCTCGTCACCGAGAACCAGCTCTTCGAGGGCGACCAGGTCAACGAGGGCTGGGCCCGGCTCGACGCCCGCGTCAGCGCGCTCTTCCGGCGCGGCCAGGCCGAGGGCGACATCCGGATCGACCTGAGCCCGGCATGGCTCACCGAGGCCCTCTACGGCCTCATCGGCACCTGCGCCTGGGCCGTCACGGACGGCCGGGTCGCCGCCAAGGACTTCCAATACATGATCATCGAGCTGTTGCTCGGTGGCGCCAGACGGAGTGATAGGACATGACCACGACCGAGCAGCTGAAGCCCCGTACGGGGGCGGAGGTCACCGGTGGCGGCGGCAGCCGCGGGCGCTGGCTCGCGCTCGCCGTGCTGGTGCTCGCCGTCCTCCTCGTCGCCGTCGACGCCACCGTCCTCGGCCTCGCCACCCCGTCCCTCTCCGAGGAACTCAAGCCGTCCGGCACGCAGCTGCTGTGGATCGGCGACATCTACTCGTTCGTCATCGCCGGCCTGCTCGTCTCCATGGGCTCCCTCGGCGACCGAATGGGGCGCAAGAAGCTGCTCCTGACGGGCGCGACCGCCTTCGGCGCGGTCTCCGTCCTCACGGCCTACGCCACCAGCCCCGAGATGATGATCGTGGCCCGCGCCCTGCTCGGCGTGGCCGGCGCGACCCTGATGCCGTCCACCCTGGCGCTGATCCGGAACATCTTCTCCGACCCGCGCGAGCGCAGCCTCGCCATCGGCATCTGGGGCGCCACCGCCTCAGCCGGTGCGGCCGTCGGCCCCGTCGTGGGCGGTGCGCTGCTCCAGCACTTCTACTGGGGCTCGGTCTTCCTGATCAACCTCCCCGTGATGATCGTCCTGGTCGTCGTCGGCGTCAAGCTGCTGCCCGAGTCCAAGAACCCGGTCGCCGGGCCCTGGGACCTGCTCAGCGTCGGACTCTCCCTCGTCGGCGTCATCGGCGTCGTCTACGCCGTCAAGGAAGCCGCCACCCACGGCCCGACCCCGCAGGTGGCGCTCGCCACCGCCGTCGGCGCGGCCGCCCTGTACGCCTTCGTACGCCGCCAGTTCACGCTGCCCGCACCGCTGCTCGACATGCGGCTGTTCAAGGACCGCGGGTTCTCCGGGGCCGTCGTCGCCGACCTGCTGACCGTCTTCGGGCTGTCCGGACTGCTGTTCTTCCTCTCGCAGTTCCTCCAGCTCGTCCAGGGCCGCGAGCCGCTGGAGGCCGGCCTCGCCGAACTGCCCGCCGCCGTCGGCGCGGTGGTCACCGGCCTCGTCGCCGGCCACGTGGCCCGCCGGTTCGCCGTCCGCACGGTCGTGGCCGGAGGCCTCGGCGCCATCGGCCTGGCGCTCGGCGCGCTCACCCTGGTCCACCAGGACAGCGGCTACCCGCTGCTCGGGGCGTCCCTGCTGATCGTCGGCCTCGGCGCGGGCTTCTCCTTCACCGTCACCGCCGACGTGATCCTCTCCAGTGTGCCCAAGGAGCAGGCCGGCGCCGCCTCGGCCGTCTCCGAGACGGCGTACGAGCTGGGCGCCGCCCTCGGCATCGCCCTCCTCGGCTCCATCGTCACCGGCGTCTACCAGGGCTTCACCGCCCCCGCCACGGTCCCCGGACCGGTCGCCGAGGCCGCGCACGACTCCCTCGGCGGCGCCGTCGAGGCCGCCAGGACCCTGGACCCGCAGACCGCCCACACCATGGTCGGCGCCGCCCAGGAGGCCTTCGTGGACGGACTGCGCCTCGCCTCCGGCGTCAGCGCGGCCGTCCTGCTGGCCACGGCCGCCGCCGCCTGGTTCCTCCTCAAGGGGCAGAAGCTCCAGGACGGCGTCGAGCACTGACGTCCGCCAAGGGATGGCGTTCCGCGCGGAATTGACAGTCCGTCGGGGCACGGGACACCATCCCGGCGATGGAGATCACCGACCTGACCCCCGCCGAACGCCGCGTGTGGGAGGCCTTCCCGCGCGGCGAGGGCGTCGACTTCCGCGAGAGCCCCGACGAGGACGCCTCCGCCGGGGACGCCTGGGGTCCCGAGCGGACCGTACGCGCCGAGGTGCTCGCCGCCCTCCTGCTGAACGGCCCCACCGCGGCCGGACAGGTCGCCGAGCTCAACGTCAGGGGCGCCCTGATCACCGGGAAGCTCAACCTCAAGTACGCCGTCGTCGACCACCCGATACGGCTGCGCGGCTGCCGCTTCGAGCGCAAACCCCAGCTGTTCGGGGCCCGGCTGCGCGCCCTGGTCCTCAACGACTCGACGCTGCCCGGACTCACCGCCTCCACCGTCACCGTCGACATCGACCTGCGGCTGTCCTGCTGCCGGATCACCGGGCCCGTCCGGCTCGCCGGGGCCCGGATAACCGGGGGCCTCTTCCTGCGCCGGGCGGTCATCGGCACCCCGGGCAGCGGCGAGGAGTCCCCGGAGGGGACCCAGGAGCCGCCGCTCCAGATCAACCACGCCGACATCGGAACCGACATCATCGCCATGGAGCTCACCGTCCACGGCCAGATCCGGATGAACGGCACCACGGTCGGCGGCCAGATCAACCTCGACCAGGCCCGCCTGCACGCCCCCGGCGCGACAGCCCTGCACGCCGAGACCCTGTCCGTCGGCACCGACCTGCGCGGCCACCGGCTCCAGGCCGACGGGATGGTCAACCTCACCGGCGCCCGGATCCCCGGCCAGCTGTATCTCGGCCGCGCCCGGCTGGCCAACCCCGGCGGAGTCTCCCTGCGCGCCTCCAGCTGTCAGATCGGCGAGCTGTGGCTCCGCCAGTGCCCGACCGTCGACGGCATCGTCAACCTACGCCGCAGCCAGCTGGACATGCTGTACGCCGAACCCGGCGTCTGGCCGCCCGTGGTCCGCACCGAGGGGCTCACGTACCGGGTGCTGCACCCGCACCTGCCCGCCGAGGAGCGGCTGCCGCTGCTGGAACGCGAGGAGAACGGCTACCTCCCGTACGGCTACGAGCAGCTCGCCGCGGCCTACCGCACGGTCGGCGACGAGGCGGGCGCCCGTACGGCCCAGCTCGCCAAGCTCCGCCGGCACCGCCGCACCCTGCCCCCGCACACCCGGCTGTGGGGGCTGCTCCAGGACGGCACCGTCGGCTACGGCTTCCGGCCGCTGCGCGCGGCGGGATGGCTCCTGCTGCTGGTGCTGACCGGGTGGGTCGCGTACGGGCTGCACCATCCGCGGCCGCTGAAGCCGGGGGAGGCCCCCGACTTCAACCCGCTCTTCTACACGATCGACCTGCTGCTGCCGATCATCGGCTTCGGGCAGGAGGAGGCCTTCGCGCCGGCCGGCTGGTACCAGTGGCTGTCGTACCTGTTGATCGTGACCGGCTGGATCCTCGCCACGACGACCGCGGCGGGCGTCAGCCGGTCACTGAACCGCCAGTAGGGGAGTACGGGACTACGGGCAGTACGCGCGCGTGGGGCGCGCGGGTCAGGCGGCCTTCGCCTTGGTGGCGTACATGTCCACGTACTCCTGGCCCGACAGCCGCATGACCTCGGCCATCACCGAGTCGGTGACCGCGCGCAGCACGTACCGGTCGCGGTCCATGCCGTCGTAGCGGGAGAACTCCATCGCCTCGCCGAAGCGGATGGTGACCCGGCCCGGGCGGGGCATGCCCTTGCCGCCGGGCTGGAGCTTGTCGGTGCCGATCACCGCGAACGGGACGACCGGGGCCCCGGTCATCAGGGTGAGGCGGGCGATGCCGGTGCGGCCGCGGTAGAGCCGGCCGTCGGGGGAGCGGGTGCCCTCCGGGTAGATCCCGAAGATCTTGCCCTCCTCCAGGATCCGGCGGCCGGTCATCAGGGCCGCGACGCCGCCGTTGGCGCCGTCCCGGTCGACCGGGATCATGCCGGCGCCGGTGAAGAACCAGGCCATGGCGCGGCCCTTGATGCCCTTGCCCGTCACGTACTCGTCCTTGCCGATGAAGTGGACCGTGCGGTCGCACACCAGCGGCAGGATCATCGAGTCGATGAAGGTGAGGTGGTTGCCCGCCAGGATCACCGGACCGGATCCCGGGATGTTCTCGATGCCCTCCACCCGGGTGCGGAACATCATGCGCATGACCGGTCCGACAGTGGCCTTGATGAGCGCGGTACGGAACAACGTGAGCCCTCCGGCATCCAAAAGCGGCAACGCACGACGCGGCGGTCGTGCAGGTGAGGACGATACTCGCGGGTCTGCTCTGATCGCACATCGGGTTCACCAGGTGGAAACGCAGTGTTGACGCGCGTTTGCGCCATGTTTGACCCGTTCCCCCCTGTCCGCCACCACGCCCTGCCTACGATCGGCTCTCCTCTACACCAAGGAGTGGCACAGATGACGCAGGGTGGGGCAGCACGGCGTACGGTCCTGGGGGCCGCCGTCCTGGCGGCGGGCGCCGGCGCGGCGGGACTCTCCGCGGGACCCGCGGCCGCGGCGGAGCCGGTGGAGGCCGGGAAGGCGGGGCAGCCGTCGGAATCGGAGCGGGCGCGGCACGACGGCGGCTACAAGGACCTCCCGGTGCCGCTGGTCATCGGCCACCGGGGCGCCTGCGGGTACCGGCCCGAGCACACCCTGGGCTCGTACGCCCTCGCCCTCGACCTCGGTGCCGACGTCGTCGAGCAGGACCTGGTCCCGACGCGGGACGGCCATCTGGTGTGCCGTCACGAGAACGAGATCGGCGGCACCACCGACGTCGCCGACCGCCGCGAGTTCGCCTCCCGGCGTACGACCAAGACCGTCGACGGGGTCGCGGTCACCGGTTGGTTCACCGAGGACTTCACCCTCGCCGAGCTGAAGACCCTGAGGGCGAAGGAACGTATCCCCGCCGTCCGCCAGCGCGGCACCCTGTACGACGGCCGCTGGGACGTGCCCACCTTCGAGGAGGTGCTGCGCTGGGCCGAGCAGGAGGGCAAGCGCCGCGGCAGGCGCATCTGGCTGCACGTGG
Organism: Streptomyces sp. NPDC046876; assembly: GCF_040645035.1. Classification (NCBI taxonomy): domain Bacteria; kingdom Bacillati; phylum Actinomycetota; class Actinomycetes; order Kitasatosporales; family Streptomycetaceae; genus Streptomyces; species Streptomyces sp. NPDC046876. The sequence goes on from NZ_JBEYXK010000119.1 coordinate 7,190, forward strand.
AGACCAAGCACCCCACCTACTTCCGGGGCCTCGGGCTCGGCCTGGAGGAGCCCCTCGCCCGGCTGCTGCGCCGCTACGGCCGCGACGGGCGCACCGCCCCGGTGTTCCTGCAGTCCTTCGAGCCGTCCAGCATCCAGCGCCTGGGCCGACTGGTCGCGGCGCCGCGCGTGGTCCTGCTCGGGGCCGCGAACACCCGGCCCTGGGACTTCGAGGCCGCGGGGGACCGGCGTACGGTCGCCGACCTGGTCACGCCCGACGGGCTGAAGTGGATCGCCGGCTTCGCCCAGGGCATCGGCCCCACCATGGACCTGATCCTCCCGCGCGATGCGGCCGGCCGGCTCGGCGCCCCGACCACCCTGGTCAAGGACGCCCACGCGCAGGGCCTGGTGCTGCACCCCTACACCGCGCGCAACGAGAACAGCTTCCTGCCGGCCGAGTACCGCAAGGGCACCGACCCGGCGGCGTACGGCGATGCCTTCGGGGCCTTCCGCACGTACTTCGAGCAGGGCATCGACGGCATCTTCACGGACAACCCGGACACCGGCCTGCTCGCGGCCGAGGACTTCCGCCCGGGCCGCGGCCGGTAGGCACCGCAGGGCAACGGCGGGACGGTCGCAAAGCGGAACATCCCGTTCGGGTGGGCTGCGGCGGGCGGGGAAACCGCCGGGCGCAGCCCGCGCGTCCCGCCCGGCATGGACCTGCTGAAGGACTCCGACCTCCTGAACCGACTGGGCCCGCTGCTCTCCGCCGAGGCGGCAGCGGAGGCCCCGGGCGCCGGTGTGGAAGCCGCCGACCTGGAACAAGCCGTCTGGGTCAGGCTGCTGGAGCGCGGCCCCGCCCCCGCCGAGCCGGCCCGCTGGCTGCGCCGGGCCGTGCGCGCCGAGGCCCGCGTCGCCCGGCGCCGCGCCCGCCGGGAGATCCCCTACGGCTGCCGGCCCGGGAACGCCGGAGCCGCACCCGAAGAGGCCCTGCTGCACGGCGAGGACAACCGGGCCCTCCGATCGGCGGTCGCCCGATTGCCCGGACGCTGTCCGGAGCTCATCCGGGCACTTCTGTCGCCCAGAGACATGACGTACCGTGAAATCGCAGGGGAGTTGGGTATCTCACAAGGAAGTTTGGGACCCGTGCGTTCCCGTTGCCTGGGATGTCTGCGCAGAATGCTCGCGTCGGAGGTTGCGGCTCCCCGCCCGCGGGGAAGGGAGCGGTAGACCAATGGGCTACCAGGTGAGCGGGAGGCATGCGCACATGGGCATGAGCGTGACCATTTCGGCGGCGGGCGCCGAGGACACCGAACAGATCCTCAAACTCCAGTACCTGGCGTTCCAGCGCGAGGCCGAGCTGTACGGCAACTACCGCATCGAGCCGCTCACCCAGACCCTCGACTCCCTCAGGGCCGAGCTCGCCTCGGACACCGTGCTGGTGGCCCGCCTCGGCGACGAGGTGGTCGGCACCGTGCGCGGCCGCGTCGACGAGGAGGGCGTCGGCAGCATCGCCAAGCTCTGCGTGCACCCGCGCCTGCAGGGGCACGGCCTCGGCGCCCGGCTGCTGAGCGCCGCGGAGAAGGCCCTGAAGGGCCACGGCGAGCCCACCCGCTTCCGCCTGCACACCGGCCACAAGAGCGAGTCCAACCTGCGCCTGTACCGCAAGGCCGGCTACGTGCAGGTCGGCGGCCGCACGGCCGACGACGGCGTGAAACTGGTGATCCTGGAGAAGGAGGCGGGCGCCGCCGACTTCGCGGTCAGCGCCTGAGGCGGGGCCGGTGCCTGACCCGCGGTCAGCCCTGACGCGGGGTCAGTGCCGGTTGCGGCGCAGCCAGAGCATCCCGGTGACCGGCAGGACCACCGGGATGAACAGGTAGCCCATCCCGAACTGGGACCACACGGTGCTGTCGGGGAAGGACTCGGGGCGCACCAGCGTCCAGGTGCCCACGACGAGCACGCCGGCCAGCTCGGCGGCGCAGCACACCCGCGCCGCCCTGCGGGCCGTCTCCCCGCCGCGCACCAGCGAGTACGTGATGAAGCAGTACACCAGCGCGGCCAGGCCGGTCAGCGTGTACGGCAGCGGGGCCCGGTCGAACTCGGTGGAGATCTGGTAGACCGAGCGCGACACCGCGCCGACGGTGATCACCCCGTACACCCAGACCAGCAGCAGCCCGGGTCCGGAGACCAGCCGCTCGCGCGGGGCCGGTGCGGCGGAGCCGGGAGCCGGCTCGGCGGTCTTGTCGGTGTCAGGCACCGGGGGTCCCCCAGATGTCGTAGAGCCGTACTTCCAGGACGGCGAGGACGACCGCGCCGGCGGCCACCGTCACCGAACCCCACTTGGTCCGCTCGGTCAGCGAGAGCAGCCCGGCGGCCGGGATCGCCGCGAAGGCGCCGACCAGGTAGGCCACGAAGATCACCGAGCCCTCGTCGGGCCGCTTGCCCTGGGCCAGGTGGACCAGGCCGATGGCGAGCTGGGCCAGGACCAGCAGGGTCACGACACCCATGCCGATGAAGTGCCAGTCCTTCGTGGGCTGGTTCCGCAGCGAGGCGAAACCGCACCAGGCGGCGAGGGCGAGTGCGGCCACACCGATGGCCACCGTCAGGGCGTCGAGCATGCAGGGAGCGTAGTACGGGCCCCTCGGCCCGGTGCGCCCGCCCCTGGGCCCGGGCGGACCCCGCGCGGCCCCGGGCGGACCCGGTGCGGGCGCGGCCTCCGGGGCGGCGGCAGTGGTCTTGACCACAGCACGGGCCGCCCCGGGGTGCGGTGCGCCGCCCGGCGCGGACCTCTTCCTGCGGGCGGTTTCCGCACCGTCCGTGCAGCTCAGCACCCCTGCCCGGCCCTCGGGACAGAGGCTCGGGACTGACCGGTCCTGTCCGGAATGCGATCGCTATCCGTCCGCTATCCGGACAGTTTTGATCGCTGAAGGGATGTGTCTGCTTTACTGGGGCCCATGACCACGACGAGCAGCCGCACCCTTGCGACCGAGGCGACGATGACGCCCGGTGCTCGTTGTATGTGTCGAATGTGCGCCTTCTGAGGGCCCCTCTCCCTGCGTCCCGCGCCCCGAAGCGAGACCGGCCGAGCCCGTCCGCCCCGCCGCTGAAACACCAGCACGGACCGGACCGCTCCTGCCCCGCGCATGCGTGAAAACCGCCGACAACGCCCGGTTCGACCCGTATCGCGTCCCCAGATGTTTGCCCCGTGCCCGGCGCACCGCAACGCCGTGCACTCGACAGCGACGGAATTCCTGTGATCACCACATCGGGCCTCACGAAGGTCTACCAGTCCCGTGGCCGCGACGTCACAGCCCTGGACGGCGTCGACCTCCACGTCCGCGAGGGCGAGGTCTACGGCGTCATCGGCCAGAGCGGCGCCGGCAAGTCCTCCCTCATCCGCTGCGTGAACCTGCTGGAGCGCCCCACCTCCGGCACCGTGACCGTCGACGGCGTCGACCTCACCGCCCTCGCCGGCCGCGGCCGCCGCGCCGGCAAGGAGCTGCGCGAGGCCCGCAGCCGCATCGGCATGGTCTTCCAGCACTTCAACCTGCTGTCCTCGCGCACCGTCCAGGCCAACATCGAGCTCCCCCTGGAGATCCTCGGCGTCCCCGGCCGCGAGCGCTCCCGCAAGGCCCTCGAACTCCTCGACCTCGTCGGCCTCTCCGACAAGGCCAAGGCCTACCCCGGCCAGCTCTCCGGCGGCCAGAAGCAGCGCGTCGGCATCGCCCGCGCCCTGGCCGGCGACCCCAAGGTGCTGCTCTCCGACGAGGCCACCAGCGCCCTGGACCCCGAGACCACCCGCTCGATCCTGCAGCTGCTGCGCGACCTCAACCGCCAGCTCGGCCTGACCGTCCTGCTCATTACGCACGAGATGGACGTCGTCAAGACGATCTGCGACTCCGCCGCCCTCATGAAGAAGGGCCGGATCGTCGAGTCGGGCACCGTCTCCGAACTGCTCGCCACCCCCGGATCAGAACTCGCCGAGGAGCTCTTCCCCGTGAGCGGAACCGCCACCGGCCCCGACCGCACCGTCGTCGACGTCACCTTCCACGGCGAGGCCGCCACCCAGCCGGTCATCTCCCAGCTGTCGCGCACGTACAACATCGACATCTCGATCCTCGGCGCCGCCATGGACACCGTCGCCGGCCGCCAGATCGGCCGCATGCGCATCGAACTGCCCGGACGGTACGAGGACAACGTCGTCCCCGTCGGCTTCCTGCGCGAGCAGGGCCTCCAGGTCGAGGTCGTCGCCGACGACGTCGACGCCGAACTCGCCCAGCTCGTCAAGGACGGTGCCCAGTGACCTGGTCGGAGATGCAGCCCCTGCTCGGCCAGGGCACGTACGACACCCTCTACATGGTGCTGTGGTCCACGCTGGTGACCGTCCTCGGCGGACTGCCCGTCGGCATCCTCCTCGTCCTCACCGACAAGGGCGGCCTCTTGCAGAACCGGCCGCTCAACAAGGTCCTCGGCGTCATCGTGAACATCGGCCGCTCGCTGCCGTTCATCATCCTGCTGATCGCCCTGATCCCGGTCACCACCGCCGTCGTCGGCACCTTCATCGGCCCCACCGCCATGATCGTCCCGCTCGCCATCGGCGCCATCCCGTTCTTCGCCCGCCTCGTCGAGACGGCCGTCCGCGAGGTGGACCACGGACTGGTCGAGGCCGTCGAGTCCATGGGCGGCGGCATCCCGACCATCGTCGGCAAGGTGCTCCTGCCCCAAGCCCTGCCCTCGCTGGTCGCCGGCGTCACCACCACCCTGATCACCCTCGTCGGCTACTCCGCCATGGCCGGCGCCGTCGGCGGCGAAGGCCTCGGCTCCAAGGCCGTCACCTACGGCTTCCAGCGCTTCGAGACCGGCTTCATGGTCGCCACCGTCGTGATCCTGATCGCCATCGTCACGGTGATCCAGCTCATCGGCGACGGCGTCGTACGCCTCCTCGCCCGCCGCGGCCGCACCGCCTGACCGGCGGCCGGCGGCCGGCGGCCGGTGCCGGCACCGGCCGCCCCCTCACAAGACCACCCCACCCCCACACAGCCCGCACTTGTCGTGCTTGGGCCTCCACCCGCAAGAACCGCGCACCCTTGCGCACTTGCACCGCAATGAAAGGCACTCTTCGTGCGTAAGAACATCAAGCTCACCGCTTTCGCCGCCGCCTCCGCCGCGCTCGCCCTCGGCCTCACCGCCTGCGGCAGCTCCTCCGACCCGTCCACGGGACAGGCCGGCGGCGCCCAGGCCGACGAGAGCAAGCCCCTGGTCGTCGCGGCCTCCCCGAGCCCGCACGCCGACATCCTGAACTTCGTCAAGGACAAGCTCGCGGCCAAGGAAGGCCTCAAGCTGGAGGTCAAGGAGTTCACCGACTACGTCCTGCCCAACACCGCCACCGAGCAGGGCCAGGTCGGCGCCAACTTCTTCCAGCACAAGCCGTACCTCGACGACTTCAACAAGAAGAACGGCACCCACATCGTGCCCGTCGTGAACGTGCACCTGGAGCCCCTCGGCCTCTACTCCAAGAAGGTCAAGGCCCTCACCGACATCAAGGCCGGCCAGACCATCGCCGTCCCCAACGACACCACCAACGAGGGCCGCGCCCTCCAGCTCCTCGCCGCGAACAACCTGATCACCCTCAAGGAAGGCGTCGGCACCAGCGCCAAGCTGTCCGACATCGCCGACAAGAAGGGCCTGGAGTTCAAGGAGCTGGAGGCCGCCACCGTCCCGCGCGCCCTGAACGACGTCGACGCCGCCGTCATCAACGGCAACTACGCCCTCGAGGCCAAGCTCAACCCGGCCAAGGAAGCCCTCGCCCTGGAGAAGGCCGAGAACAACCCGTACGCCAACTTCCTCGCGGTCAAGGCCGGCAACGAGAAGGACCCGCGCGTCGAGAAGCTCGCCAAGCTGCTGAACTCCGACGAGGTCAAGAAGTTCATCGAGGAGAAGTACCAGGGCTCGGTCATCCCCGCCTTCGGCGCCCCGAAGTCCTGACCCACCGCGCCCCGCGCACCCCGGCGCCACCCCGGCACCCGGCCCGGACACCCGGGCACCCGGCCCCGCACGCCCTCCCGGGCGGGCGGGGTCGCGGCCTGCCCGGTTCCGGGCAGGGGCGGCCATGCACATCGGCCGGGCGATGCTGCATGCTGTGGCTGGACGGCCCCGCACGACGGCGCCCCCGCCCACCCGGTCCCGCACCACGGTCGCCCCACCTCTCAGGCATGGAGCTGCGCATGACAACCACCTTCCCGGACGTCACCATCAGCACGGACCGGCTGGTGCTGCGCCCCTTCGACGTGGAGGACGTCACCGCGCTCGCCGAGATGATGAACGACGAGCACGTCACCGCCTGGACCTCCGTACCGCACCCCTACACCCACGCCGACGCCCACGGCTGGGCCACCCGCCACTCCCACGCCGAACGCACCGAGGGCCGCGGCATCGTCTTCGCCGTCGCCGAGTTCCTCACCCAGCGCCTCGTCGGCATCGTGCACCTGAAGAACACCAACTGGCGCACCCGCAGCACCGAGGTCGGCTACGTCACCGCCCCCTGGGCCCGCGGCGAGGGCTACGCCAGCGAGTCCGTCCTCGCCGTCGCCCAGTGGCTCTTCCGCGACCAGGGCTTCGAACGCCTCGAACTGCGCACCGCCGCCGACAACACCGCCTCCCAGCAGGTCGCCCAGAAGATCGGCTGCATCAGCGAGGGCGTCCTGCGCAACGCATGGATAGTGCGCACCCAGAACACCGACGGCACCTGGAGCGACACCCGCACCGACCTGATCGTCTGGAGCCTCCTGCCCGAGGACCTCGACGACCTGGACGACCTCGGCGAATACGGCATGCACGACGGCTACGGATACGCCGTCGCCCGGCAGGCCGACGCCGGCGGCCACCGCGTCGGCGCCGACTGGAACTGACCCGGCGCCCGGGGACCGGGTAGTCTCACCGAGCCCGGGCCCACCCCGCGCGCCCCCCGAAGAACCCGCGCCCGCCCCCCACCCCAGGAGACTGACGACGATGGCCGACCGGGTCACGGTGATCGGCTGGGACGGCTCCCCCCTGACCGCGGCCGCCCGCTCCGCGCTCTCGGCCGCCACCCTCGTCGCCGGCGCCGCCCACCACCTCGCCCTCCCCGAGGTCCCGCCCACCGCCGAACGCATCCGTCTCGGCAGCCTCGGCCTCGCCGCCCGCCGCATCGCCGGCCACCGCGGCACCGCCGTCGTCTTCGCCGACGGCGACCCCGGCTTCTTCGGCGCCGTGCGCACCCTGCGCGCCCCCGAACACGGCCTCGAGGTCGAAGTCGTCCCCGCCGTGTCCGCCGTCGCCGCCGCCTTCGCCCGCGCCGGCATGCCCTGGGACGACGCCCAGGTCGTCGTCGCCCACCCCCGCACCCTGCGCCGGGCCGTCAACGTCTGCCGCGCCCACGGCAAGGTCGCCGTCCTCACCTCGCCCGGCGCCGGCCCCGCCGAACTCGCCCTGCTCCTCGGGCCCGTCCACCGCACCTTCGTCATCTGCGAGGAACTCGGCACCGCCCGGGAGCAGGTGACCGTGGTCACCTCCGACCGGGCCGCCGACCACAGCTGGCGCGACCCCAACGTCGTCATCGTCATCGGCGGAACCGCAGCACACCCCGGACCCGCCGCACCCGGCGCCGCCGGCGCGCAGGGCGCGTACGGGGGGCAGGGTGCGAACGGTGCGCACGGCGTGCACGGCGCATACGGGGCGCACGGCGCATACGGGGGGCACGGGGGGCAGCCCCACGCCGCCGACCCCGCCTGGCTGCTCGGCCACCACCCCGCCCGCACCGCCGAACGCGGCTGGGCCCGCCCGCACCCCGACGCCGGCGAGGGCGAGTCCGCCCCGCTGCGCGCCGCCCAGCTCGCCCGTCTCGGCCCGCGCACCGGCGACCTCGTCTGGGACATCGGCACCGGCACCGGCGCCCTCGCCGTCGAGGCCGCCGCCTTCGGCGCCGCCGTCATCGCCGTCGACGCCGACCCCCGCGCCTGCGAACGCGCCACCGCCGCCGCCCGCCGGCGCGGCGTACAGCTCCAGGTCGTCACCGGGCGCGCCCCGCACGTCCTGGAGGACCTCCCCGAGCCGGACGTGGTCCGCGTCGGGGGAGGGGGCGCCGAGGTCGTCGCCGCCGTCGCCGAACGCCGCCCCGAACGGATCGTCAGCCACGCCTCCACGCGCGACGGGGCCGAGGCGATCGGCCGCGCCCTCACCGCCGGCGGCTACACCGTCGAATGCGCCCTGCTCCAGTCCGTCGGCCTCGACCCCCACACCTGGGACGAACAGGACCGTTCCGTCGTGTTCCTCCTGGCAGCCGAACGCCCGGTGAACCGCTAGGCCACGGGCCGGGGTAGGCTGGCCGATCGTCGTACTGCCCTGGTATGCCCCGGGGTGACGGCACAGGAAGACGCGCGACGTGGCGCAGTCCACAGCAGAGCGTGGCGGTTTCGGCCGCCATGGTGGCGAACGGGCGCGACAATGCTTACTGGTTGTCGCACAGGACGTACGCGAGACAACGCGTCGCACGGCAACCCCGCTCGTTGGTCATGTGGGCGCCGGGCGATCGAAGAGGCAAGACGATGGGCGAGGGGTACGCATGACTGACGCCGGCCAGGTACCGGGCGAGGGACTCCCGGACAACGCGGGCATGGTGGATCAGCAGGGCATTCCCGCTGCGGCCCCGCAGCCGGGCGCCGTCACCGCTCCCGCCCCGGGGGGCTACGCCTTCCAGGACCTCGTGGACAACCCGGCCGAGGCGGAGGACGAGGAACTGCTGCTGATGCCGAGCGGCCACGGGCAGGGCTCGTGGAGCGACCCCCAGGTCGTGCCGCCCGCACCCGTCTTCCCCGTCGAGACCTCCTACGGCGACGCCCCGTACGCCGAATACCCCGAGGCGCAGGCCGCGTACGCGGAGCCCTCCTACCCCGCTCCCGCCGCCCACGGCTTCCCCGACCCGGCCGCCGCCGAGGCCCCGTACGCCGCGGGCGCCCACGAGGCCGGCGGCCGCGACTCCGGTGCCCTCGACCTCGGCGGGCTCCTCGCCCCGCCGCCGGCCGGCGCCGTGCCCCCCGCCTCGCCGATCGGCCGCCGTCCGCTGCACATGGGCCCGCCCATGCCCGACGCCACCGGCGGAGTCGTCCGCTCCCTCGCCGACCGCGGCCCCGCCGCGCCGGTACCGCCCGCCGCGGCCATGGCCGGTGGGCCCGTCCCGCCGACGCCGACGCCGATGCCGGTGCGGCAGCCCGGGCCGCCGACTACCGGCCCCGAATACCTGGACGTGCCGCGGCCCGAAGCCGCCGCCGTGCCGGGCGCACCGCAGCAGCTCGGCGAGATCCCGCCGCAGGCCGGCGCGCCGTGGGGCGCGGAGCCGGCGGCCGTGCCGCAGCCGGAGCCCCAGCCCGGGGCCGGCGTGCCCGCCGAGGCCGTCGCCGTGGCCGGAGGCGTGCCCGCGCCCGGCCCTGACGCCCTTGCCGTCGCCGTGCCCGCCCCGGGCCCCGACGCCGTTGCCGTGGCCGTGCCCGCCCCCGGTCCTGACGCCGTCGCGGTGGCCGTGACGCCCGCCGAGGGCGTGGCCGTGCCCGCCGCCGTGCCGGTGGCCGAGGCCGTCGCCGCGCCTGCTGCCGAGGCCGTCGCCGCGCCTGCTGCCGAGGCCGTCGCCGCGCCCGCCGCCGAAGCCGTTGCCGCGCCCGTGGCCGCCGGGGTGCCTGCCGAGGCCGTTGCCGCCGAGCCCGTTGCCGCGGCCGCCGCCGAGGGCGCGCCCGCACAGGCCGCCGCGGGGGAGCCGCAGCCGCAGCCCGTTCCCGCCCCCGAGGGCGTGCCCGCGCCGGAGGGCGCCGTGGTCCCCGAGGCCGCTCCGGTGGCCGAGGGCGTCGCCGGCCCCGTCACCGTGCCCGCGCCCGAGGCCGCCGCGGCCCCGGAAGCCCCCGGCGCTGTCGCCCCCGAGGCCCCTGTTGCCCCCGAGGCACCGGTTGTGGCCGAGGCGGCCCAGCCCGAGCAGCAGCCCGCTGCGGCCCCCGCGCCCGAGGCCGCCGCCCCGGCCCCGGCGGAGGTCGTGGAGGCCCCGGTCGCCGCCCCGGAGGCCGTGGAGGCCCCGGCCGCGCCCGCCGGGCCGGTCGCCGTACAGGCCGAGCAGGCGCCCGCCGAGCCGGTGGCGCAGCCCCAGCCCGAGCCCCAGGCCGCGGAAGCGGCGGTCCAGCCCGCCGACGCCGCCCAGGAGGCCGTCGCCGCGGCCGCCGCGCCCGCCGAGGAGCAGGTGGCCGCCCCCCAGGAAGCCGTCGCCGCCCAGGCCGACGCCGCCCAGGCCGACGATGCCCCCGAGGCCCTCCCGGCCGCCGCGCCCGAGGACGCCCCCGCCGACGAGGTCCCCGTACCCTCCGCGGGCGAAGCCGCACCCGGATACGCCGACGCCGAGCGCGAGGCCGTGCTGCGCGTCATGCGCGAGCGCCGCGACATCCGCAACGGCTTCCGCACCGACCCGATCCCGCACGAGGTGCTCCTGCGCGTCCTGGAGGCCGCGCACCACGCGCCCAGCGTGGGCCACTCCCAGCCGTGGGACTTCGTCGTCATCCGCTCCGCCGAGACCCGCCGCACGATGCACGAACTCGCCCAGCGCCAGCGCGAGGCCTACGCCAAGTCGCTGCCCAAGGGCCGGGCGAAGCAGTTCAAGGAACTGAAGATCGAGGCCATCCTCGACACCCCGGTCAACATCGTCGTCACCGCCGACCCCACCCGCGGCGGCCGCCACACCCTCGGCCGGCACACCCAGCCGCAGATGGCCCCGTACTCCTCGGCCCTGGCCGTCGAGAACCTGTGGCTCGCCGCGCGCGCCGAAGGCCTCGGCGTCGGCTGGGTCAGCTTCTTCGACGAGCGCGAGATGGTCCGCGAGCTCGGCCTGCCCGAGCACCTCGAGGTCGTCGCGTACCTGTGCGTCGGGTACGTCGACGAGTTCCCGGAGGAGCCGGAGCTGATGCAGGCGGGCTGGTCCCAGCGCCGCCCGCTGGCCTGGGTCGTGCACGAGGAGACGTACGGGCGCCGCGCGCTGCCCGGCGAGGCGCCGCACGACCTGCTCTCCGAGACCGTCGCCGGCATCCGCCCGCTCGACGCCAAGGCGCTCGGCGAGGCGTGGGAGCGGCAGAAGCGCATGACGAAGCCCGCGGGCGCACTCGGCATGCTGGAGATCATCTCCGCGCAGCTCGCCGGCCTCTCCCGGGTCTGCCCGCCGCCGATCCCGGAGCCCGCGGCCGTCGCGATCTTCGCCGGCGACCACGGCGTGCACGCCCAGGGCGTGACCCCGTGGCCGCAGGAGGTCACCACCCAGATGGTGGCCAACTTCCTCGGCGGCGGCGCCGTCTGCAACGCCTTCGCCAACCAGGTCGGCGCCGAGGTCTGCGTCGTCGACGTCGGCGTCAAGGGCGACCTGCCCGCCACCCCGGGCCTGCTGCCCCGCAAGGTCCGCCCGGGCACCGACGACCTGTCCGCCGGCCCCGCCATGAGCCGCGAGGACGCGATCGCCGCCATCGAGGTCGGCATCGAGACCGCCCGCGACCTGGTCGCGGCGGGCAACAAGGCCCTCCTCACAGGCGAGATGGGCATCGCGAACACCACCGTGTCCGCGGCCCTGATCTCCGTCTTCACGGGCGTCGACCCCTCCGAGGTCACCGGCCGCGGTACGGGCATCAACGACGAGACCCACGCCCGCAAGGTCGACGTCGTACGGCGCGCCCTGGAGCTCCACCAGCCCGACCCGGCGGACCCGATCGGCGTCCTGGCGGCCATCGGCGGCCTGGAGCACGCGGCGATCGTCGGCCTGATCCTCGGCGGCGCCTCCCTGCGCACGCCGGTCATCCTGGACGGCGTCAGCGCCGGCGCGGCCGCCCTGGTGGCCCGCGCCATCGCCCCCGAGTCCCTGTCGGCCTGCATCGCGGGCCACCGCAGCGCCGAACCGGGCCACGTGGCCGCCCTGAACAAGCTCGGCCTGCGCCCCCTGGTCGACCTGGACCTCCGCCTCGGCGAGGGCACGGGCGCACTCCTGGCCCTGCCCCTGGTCCAGAGCGCAGCCCGCGCGATGCACGAGGTCGCCACGTTCGACTCGGCGGGCGTGACGGAGAAGTAGCGACACGCACTGCCACCGCAGCCGCAGCCGGGGCCGGACGCCATGGGGTGTCCGGCC
>NZ_JBEYXK010000120.1:0-19193 GCF_040645035.1 Streptomyces sp. NPDC046876
GTGCGTGATCGCCCTCCAGGACGGCCTGGTCGACGCCATGACCACGGACAACGCGATCCTGGCCGGTTACGCCGCCCAGAAGGGCAACACGGGCAAGTTCCGGCTCGTCGGGCTGAGCCTGAGCAACGAGAGCTACGGCATCGGCATCAAGAAGGGCAACAAGGATCTGCACGCCAAGATCAATGCCGCCCTCAAGAAGATGGTCCAGGACGGCTCCTGGGACGCGGCCGTGAAGAAGAACTTCGGCCAGGCCAACTTCAAGCACGAGCCCGCCCCGCAGGTCACCTCCGCAAGCAGCTGACGACGCCCGGGGCTGCGGCAAGGGGGATCCGGCCCCCCCTTGCCGCGCCCGGGTCAGGTCGCCGGCGCCTTGTCGGCCAGCACCTTGAGGAACTCCCGCATCCAGGCCGGGTGGTCGGGCCAGGCCCGGGCCGAGACCAGCGTGCCGTCGACCACGGCCTCGGAGTCCTCGAAGGCCGCTCCCACCGCCTTCATGTCCGGCTCCAGGGCCGGGTACGCGGTCACCCGCCGGCCCTCCAGCTTCGCCGCCGCGGCCGTGATCAGCGGGCCGTGGCAGATCTGGGCGACCGGCTTGTCGGAGGCGGTGAAGGCGGCCAGGATCCGCTGCACCTCGGGGTCGTTGCGCAGGTACTCGGGGGCCCTGCCGCCCGGAACGACCACGGCCGCGTACTGCTCCGGGTCCACGTCGGCGAACGCCACGTCGGCGGGCCAGGTGTAGCCGGGCTTCTCCGTGTAGGTGTCGAAGCCCTCCTCGAAGTCGTGCACCACGAACCGCAGCCGCTTCACCGCGGGAGCCGCGACGTGCACCTCGTACCCCTCCTCGCGCAGGCGCTGGTACGGGTAGAGCACCTCCAGCGACTCCGCCGCGTCGCCGGTCACGATGAGGATCTTCACTGCCATGGGCTGCTCCCGGTAAGGGTGTTCACGGTCATGGTCCCCGAGCGGCCCGGCTGCGCAGCCGGGCCCCGGCCACCCTGCCCGCGCCGGCGCGTCCTGCCAAGACCGGGGGCGGACCCTCACCTGATCGGGGTATTCCGCATGTTCGGCCCAGAGTGAAAGTCCCAGCTCCGCACACGTTGCGTTTACCTGTAGGGCACATGACAATGCGACCCTCTGCTCTGCCACCTGACGTCCCGCCAACTGCCATGGCGGGAGCGGTGCGTGTGAAGAGGTCCCCCACATCATGAAGATCTCCCGCAGAACCCCCTGGGCCATAGGCCTCGCCGCCGGGGCCCTGCTCGTCCTCCCGGCCGCCGCCTCGGCCGGGACGTCCTCCGGGCAGGCCCCGCGCGCCGGTGCGGCGGCCGCCGCGGGCTCCACGGCCGTCTCCGTCGACCAGTACTACGCGGCCGCCGAGGGCAAGACCGGCGCCGAGCTGAAGACCGCGCTCCACTCGATCATCAAGAACCAGTCCAAGGTGACCTACGACGGCGTGTGGAACGCGCTGAAGGTCACCGACCAGGACCCGAACAACCCGAACAACGTCATCCTGGTCTACTCCGGCCGCTCCCAGTCCAAGTCGAGCAACGGCGGCGGCGCCAACGACTGGAACCGCGAGCACGTCTGGGCCAAGAGCCACGGCGACTTCGGCACCGTCACCGGCCCGGGCACGGACCTGCACCACCTGCGCCCCGAGGACGTCACGGTCAACAGCACCCGCGGCAACAAGGACTTCGACATGGGCGGCAGCCCGGTCGCCGAGGCCCCCGGCAGCTACACCGACGCCGACTCCTTCGAGCCGCGCGACGCGGTCAAGGGCGACGTGGCGCGGATGCTGCTGTACATGGCGGTGCGCTACGACGGCGGCGACGGCTTCGCGGACCTGGAGATGGACGACAAGGTCAACAACGGCACCGCCCCGCTGTTCGGCCGGATCAGCGTGCTCAAGCAGTGGAACCGGCAGGACCCGCCGGACGCCTTCGAGCAGCGCCGCAACCAGGTCATCTACGACACCTACCAGCACAACCGGAACCCGTTCATCGACCACCCGGAGTGGGTCGACGCCATCTGGTAGCCACCGCCGCGGCCCCTGCCCGGAACCGCGGGCGGGGGCCGTGCGGTGCGCCCGTGCGGGCCTCGGCGGGCCGCGCGGGCCTGCGCAGGGTGCCGGGATTGGCCCGCCCCAGGGCGGGTATCCCCAGGTCAGAGGCTGCGGTACGCGCCCGTCGACGGCAGCCGGTGGAGGTCGTGATGGACGGAGCCGGACTCTCCGACCGCGAGCGGCGAGCCCTCTCTGCGATCGAGGACCATCTCAAGCACGACCGCTCCCTCGACCGGCTCATGCGCTTCACCCGCCTGCGCCACCGCGTGATGGCCGCCTCCGTGCTGGGTGCGCTGACCGTGGCCCTGCTGGTCGCCGCCTCCGTGACCGTGTCCCTGCCGCTGATCTGGGGCTTCGCCGCCGCCTGGACCCTCACCGTGGTCACTGCGCTGCCGCTGGTCGGCGACTGGGCGCGGCGCCGCTGGCAGCGCCGGGAGCAGGTGAGCCGCCCGTAGCAAGCGGACGGGCTACAGCCGGTTCGCCAGGGCCTGGAAGGCGGCCCAGGACCGCTGGGGCGCCCGGGCGTCCCAGACCTTCTGGGACAGCGCGGCGAGCGGCAGCCGGATCCCGGCGGCCACCTGGTCCTGCGTCTGGGCGCCCGCCAGGTCGCACCAGACGGCGAGCCGTGCGCCGAGGACCTGCGGGGCGTAGCGGGCGGCCACGGGGGTCGTCCCGCGCAGCACGAGCGGGGTCCACTGCTCGTAGATCCGCCGGCCGGTCGGGTAGGTGAACCCGTTGGGCTGGCCGAGCACGTAGTACAGGTACTCGTCGTTGAGGTTGATCACCTTGCGGCCCTCGTCCAGGTACTGCACCGGCGGCCGGGCCCCGAGCTCCCGGCCGGTCCAGTACTCGACCTGCAGGTCGGCGGCGGGCCGTACGATCCCCCCGGCGAAGAGACCGTCGTTCCACGCCTTGGGCACCCGGCCCGCCGGCCGCACGACGGCCGCCCGGTCGTTCAGCCAGCCCGTCGCGAGGTCCCGTACCCGCGCGGAGGGCCCGTACCGCTGCTGCGCGGCGCGGGCCAGCTGCGGGAAGGAAGCCTGCGGGTCGCGGTAGACCAGGGCCTGGTACTCGTCGGCGCCCAGGTGCCAGGTCGGGCCGGGGAACAACGGCAGGTACTCGCGCAGCAGTTCGTCCACGAGCCGGGCGGAAGCCGGGTTCGAGATGTCGACCGCGCCCTTGACCGCCCGGCCCTGGACGTCGCGCAGTTGCAGGTCCGGGTGGGCGCGCAGCACCGCGCCGAGGTGGCCGGGCGAGTCGATCTCCGGGACGACGGTGATGTGCAGGCGGGCGGCGAGCGCGGTGATCCGCCGGACCTCCGCCTTGGTGAGGTGGGGGGTGGAGACGATCTCGGGGTGGGTGTCGGACTGGATCCGGAAGGCCTGGTCGTCGGAGAAGTGCAGGCCGAGCCGGTTGAGCTTGAGGTCCCCCATCTCGCGCAGCCGGTCCTCGATCCAGCCGGCGGTGAAGTTCTTGCGGGCGATGTCGAGGTTCAGGCCGCGCTGGGGCTTGGCCGGGGCGTCGCGGACGGTGCCCTCGGGGGCCGAAGAGGCCGTCTTCACCTCCTGCTTGAGGGTGCGGGTGCCGTAGAAGACGCCGGCCTCGTCGGGTCCGGTGATGCGGACGCGGCCGCCTTGGACGGTGAGGGTGTACGACTCCGGCGGCCCGGAGCCCGGCGCGGCGAGGGCCAGTTCGACGTCGCCGGTGCGGGCGGCGGCCGTGTCGCTGAAGCCCAGGTGCAGTTCGCCGGCCAGCAGTCGGCCCTCGTCGGCGAGCTTCGCGCTGTCGCCCGGCGGTACGACGACCCGCGCGCCGGCGGCGGGCCGCCAGCCGGGGCCGCGGGCGGGGGTGTGCTCGCGTACGGCCGGGATGGTCTGCGGGGCGGTGGACAGCGGGGCGGACGGGTCCGGCGAGGGGTCGGTCCGGCCGGTCGGCGCGGGGGCGGCGGTGGTCGGGCCGGTGGAGGGGCCGGCGGTGGTGCGGGCGGCGCCGGGGGCTGCCGCGGTGCAGCCCGGCACGGCAAGACCGACCAGCACGGCGGCCGTGGCCGTCGCGATGACGTGGCCTCTCCTGATCCGCCTGGACTGCCGCATCATGCACCCGTGTCCCCCGTACCAACGTGGCACGGGGGACACGGGCGCGCGACCCGGGAGCTGTCAGACCGCCGCGGCGAGCGCCTCGAGTGCGGCGGCGGCGAAGCCGTGGTCCTGCTCGGGGCTGGCCCCGCCGACGCCGAGGGCGCCGATGATGCGGCCGTCGCGGTGGACGGGCAGCCCGCCCGCGATGAACAGCAGCGGCCGGTCGAGGGCGGTGGGAAGGGTGTGGAAGGGCCCGTCGGGCCGGACGGCGTCGGCGAGAGAGGCGGTCGGGGCGTCCAGCTGCAGGGCGGTGTACGCCTTGCGGGTGCTGGTCTCGCCGGAGATCAGCACGGCGCGGTCGTCGCGGCGGAAGGCCAGCAGGTGGCCTCCCGCGTCGAGGACGGTGACGCTGACCGTGGCCCCGGCGGCCTCGGCCGCGTCCCGGGCGGCGCGGACGAGGAGGTCGGCGTCCTCGACGGTGAGCGGGGCGACGGCGGTGCGGGTGCGGGCGGACATGGCGGGGTTCTCCTGGAGGTAGGGCTGCGGATCGTACGGGCGGGGCTGGGTCAGGGGTGGGTGGCGGCCTCGGGCGCCCGGTCGGCGGCGGGGGCGGGGGCCGGGCCGCCGGAGGCGGCGATGCGTCCCGGGCGGGCGGCCGTGCGCCGCTCCAGTGCACCGGAGACGGCGGCGAGGACCAGGGCGGAGGCGGCCAGCGCGGCGCCGACCCAGTTCGGTGCGGTCCAGCCGAGGCCGGCGGCGATGACGAGCCCGCCGAGCCAGGCGGCGAGTGCGTTGCCGAGGTTGAAGGCGCCGATGTTGACGGCGGAGGCCAGGGTGGGCGCGCCCGCGGCCTGGTCCAGCACCCGCTTCTGCAGCGGCGGCACGGTGGCGAAGCCGAGGGCGCCGATGAGGACGACGGTGGCGGCGGCGCCGGCCTTGGTGTGGGCGGTGACCGTGAAGAGGGCGAGGACCAGGGCCAGGGCACCGAGGGACACGTACAGCATCGGCATCAGCGCACGGTCGGCGAACCGGCCGCCGACGAGGTTGCCGGCGACCATGCCGAGGCCGAAGAGGACGAGCAGCCAGGTCACGGAGGTGTCGGCGAACCCGGCGACGTGGGTCATCATCGGCGTGATGTAGGTGATCGCGGCGAAGACTCCGCCGAAGCCGAGGACGGTCATCGCCATCGCGAGCAGCACCTGGACGTTGCGGAAGGCGGCCAGCTCGTGCCGGATCCGGACGCCCTCGGGCCGGGGCAGCTCCGGGACGAGCCGGGCGATGCCGAGGAGGCCGAGCACGCCGAGGGCGGCGACGATCAGGAAGGTGGTCCGCCAGCCGAGGGTCTGGCCGACGAGCGTGCCGAGGGGGACGCCGACCACGTTGGCCACGGTCAGGCCCGTGAACATCATGGCGATGGCGCCGGCCTTCTTCTCGGGGGCGACGAGCTCCGCGGCGACGACGGAGCCGATGCCGAAGAAGGCGCCGTGGGCGAGGGAGGCGACGACGCGCCCGGCGAGCATGGCGCCGAAGGCGGGGGCGAGCGCGGAGAGCACGTTGCCGGCGATGAACAGGCCCATGAGGAGCATCAGCATGCGCTTGCGGGGGATGCGCGTGCCGAGGACGGTCATCAGCGGGGCGCCGAGGACGACGCCGAGGGCGTATCCGGTGACGAGGAGGCCGGCGGTGGGGATCGAGACGCCGTAGTCGGCGGCGACCTCGGGGAGCAGGCCCATGATCACGAACTCGGTGGTGCCGATCCCGAAGGCCCCGATGGCGAGGGCGAGGAGTGCGAGGGGCATGAGGGGAGGTGTCCTTCAGGCGGAGGTGGGGTGCCGTGGGGGGAGGGCGAGCCTCCGGCCGCTCTCTTGCGGCCGCGGCTTTCATGCGTCCACATTAATTGCAGACGCGGGATACTTGCAAACGCGGGCTATTGCGTCCGTCGACTATCCTGGAGGCCCCGGACCGAAGGAGGAGGCCATGACGGCCACGGACAGCGCGCTCACCGCCCTCTCCCAGGGCTGGTGCGCCCTCTCCCTGCTGCACGGGCGGATCGAGGCGCACATCGAGCGGGCCCTGCAGGCCGGACACGGGCTGAGCGTGCGCGAGTACTCCCTGCTGGACGTGCTCAGCCGCCAGCACAACGGGCCCGGCGGGCACCTGCGCATGCACCAGGTGGCCGACTCGGTCGTCCTCAGCCAGAGCGCCACCACCCGGCTGGTCAGCCGCCTGGAGGACCGCGGGCTGCTGAGCCGCTATCTCTGCGACACCGACCGGCGCGGCATCTACACCGACGTGAGCGAGGCCGGCCTGGCCCTGCTCGCCGCCGCCCGGCCGACCAACGACGCCGCGCTGCGCGAGGCGCTGGACGAGGCCAAGGCCAACCCGGAACTCGCCCCGCTGGTCGCGGCCGTGGAGGGCACCGGGCCCCGCGCCGAACGGGCGCGGTCCTGACCAGCCCGCGGCTGGGGCATGATCGAGGGATGTCGACACGGATCATTGCCGCCTGCGACGGGGCGGCCAAGGGAAATCCCGGCCCCGCCGGCTGGGCGTGGGTCATCGCCGACGCCGAGGGACGCCCCGAGCGCTGGGAGGCCGGCCCGCTGGGCCGCGCCACGAACAACGTGGGCGAACTGACCGCCCTGCAGCGACTGCTGGAGGCCCTCGCGCCGGGGACGGCCGTCGAGGTGCGGATGGACTCCCAGTACGCGATGAAGGCCGTGACCCAGTGGCTCCCGGCCTGGAAGCGCAACGGGTGGAAGACCGCCGCGGGCAAGCCCGTCGCCAACCGGGAGCTCGTCGAGAGCATCGACGCGCTGCTGGCCGAGCGGGACGTGGAGTTCCGCTACGTCCCGGCGCACCGCACCGACGGCGACCACCTGAACGCGATCGCCGACCAGGCCGCCAGCGACGCGGCCGTCTCGCAGCAGGCCGCCGGGACCGCGCTCGGCAGCGGCGAGCCGCCCGTACCGGACCCCGGGCGGGCCGCCCCCGCCCGCAAGCCCTCCGCCGCCCCGACGAAGAAGGCGGCCGCCGCCCGCGGGCGCGGTGGCGGCCGGGTCAAGGCGAAGTTCCCCGGCAGCTGCCCCTGCGGCAAGCCGTACGCCTCCGGGGAGACCATCACCAAGGTCGGCTCCCGCTGGGGCCACCTGGCCTGCGCCGGCGCGGGCGCCCCGGCCGCCGACTGAGGCCGGGCCCGTCTCCGGTCCCGTACGCCTTCACAGCCGGGCGTACGCCGGGGGCTACGGCCGTGTCGTGCTCGGGGTCGGCGACGGCGAGGACTGGACCGGCGGCGGCGCGGACGGGAACGGAGACGGGGACCCGGTCCGGGTGGGCGCCCGCGACCCCGAGGGCGTCGGCGTCGGGCTCGTCGGCGGCGCCGGCCGGCCCGTGGTCCCCGTCGGCGGGGCCGTGGGCGGCGCGGATGGCACCGCGGAGGGCCGCGGGCTGACCGGGGCCGGGGACGAGGGGCCCGGCGTGGTGAGTTCGGGCGGCGCGGCCGGCGGCACCGGGCGCGGGGGCCCGGGGTCCGGTGCGAGGAGGGCGTAGCCGGCCACGGCAGCGGCGGCCGCGGCGAGCGCGGCGGCGGGCAGGGCGAAGCGCCGCCACCGCAGCACCCCGCCGGCGGGCCGGTGGTGCCGGTGCAGGCCCGGCGGCTCGGCGGGCCGCAGGTCTCGCACCGTGACGGAGGAGGCGCGGGCGTCCAGGGCCCGGCGCAGCCGGCCCTCGACGGGGCGCTCTCCGGGGTGCTCCACGGACGTGTCGCCGTGCGTGCCGGGCGTCATATGCGTCCCTCCAGAATCCGTTCCAGCGCGTCCAGGGCGCGGCTCGCGTTCGACTTCACCGCGCCCCGGCTGATCCCGAGGGTCGTTGCGATCTCCGCCTCGCTCAGCTCGGCCCAGTAGCGCAGCACCAGGACCTGGCGCCGGCGCGGCGTCAGCCGGCCCAGCGCGGCGAGGACTTCGCGGTGGGCCTCGTCGAGGACGACGTGCTCCTCCGCGGAGGGCATGTCCGCCGCGGCGGGCGGGGTCCACGCGCGGGCGGTGCGGCGGCGGCGCAGCACGGAGCGGGAGGTGTTGACGACGGCGGTGCGCAGGTAGCCCAGGGCGTTGTCGACCTCGGCGATGTGCTCGCCGTGGCGCCGGTAGAGGGCCGTGAAGGCGTCCTGGACCACGTCCTCGGCGGTGGCCAGGTCGTCGACGAGCAGCACGGCCAGCCGGACCATGGACAGCCGGTGGGCGTGGTAAAGCTCGGAGACCGTGGGCCGGGGCGCATCGCCGCCGCGGCCGCCGCTGCCCTCGGGGGCGTACGGGTACGCGTACGGGCCCGTGGGCCCGGCCCCGGCTCCGTACGGCGGCGCGGGCGCGGCGGTCGCCGGGCGTTCCCGGCGCAGCACCCGCGCCCGCAGGCCCCGCCACGCCCGGCGGAGGCCGGGTATGACGGGGCCTGCGAGGGGTACAGGCGGTGCGAGGTGGTGCACGGGGGTCCTCAGCCGTTGGCGCGCCGGCGGACGGCGAACAGGGTCCCGGCCCCGGCGGCGACGAGCACGGCCGCCCCGATGCCGAGGGCGGCGGTGGTCGCGGAGGACCCGGTCTGCGCGAGCTCGTGTCCGGCCGGGACGGCGGTGGGCGTCGGCGAGGCCGGGGCGCCGGCCGGGCTGCTGGGGGCGGCGCTCGGAGCGGCGGTCGGCAGGTGGCTGACGGACGCCGTCGGGCGGGGGCTCGCCGGCGAACTCGGCACGGGAGTCGGGCGGGTGCCGGGGGTGGTGGGCGTGGCGCTCGGCCGGGTGCTGGGCACCGCCGTCGGCGCCGGCGAAGGCGTGGCGGACGCGGGCACCGACACCGGCGCCGGCGCCGGCGCCGCGTACGCGCCGGGCACGGGCCCGGCGAGGGCGAGCGCGACGGCCGTCCCGGCAGCGGCGGCGGTGGCGGCGGCCGCCCGGCGGGCGGACAGCGGGACGCTCTTGAGGTTCATCACGGTGGTTCTCCACGGTCGGCTCGAGGGCGCGGGATGACGCCCTTCACCCCCGCACGACGCGCGACCCCGCGGGAGGTTGCCGCTGTCGGCAAAAAAGTTTTCGCGCCCTCAGGACGGGCGGGACGGGACGGGCACCGTCCGGCTCACCCCGTCGGCAGCGGGATCCGGCGGACCACCTCGAAGCTCAGGTTCCCGTAGCCGGTGAAGAAGGGGGCCGCGGCGAGTTCGGTGGCGCCGTCGGGGTCACGGGCCAGGACCCGGGCCCGGCGGGCCGTCCGGTCCAGGTCCGGCGCGTGCCGCCGGCCGAGCCGGACGGTGCGCGTGACCCCGTCCGCGCGAACGTGGAGGAAGCAGTCCCAGGTGCCCGGCGGGAGCGGGTCTCCCCCGGCCACCGTGGCGAGGTCGAGGTCCGCGCGGAACCCGGCCAGTTCCAGCCCGGGACCGCGGTCGGCGAGCTCCGGCGCGGGGCCGGCGGTGGCGGGCACGGTGTACTCGCGGCCGGTCTCCCGCTCGCGCAGCGCGAGCTCGCTCTCCATGCGGGCGGTGCCGAGGCCCTGGATCCAGGCGTGGCCGGTGAGCCGGATCCGGCGGCCCTGCCAGGTCATCGACGCCAGCCGGTGCTGGGCCTTGAGGGTGTCGGTCACGTCGAAGAGCACGTCCGGCAGCGCCGCGGCCGGATCCCGGAAGAGGGGGTAGCAGCGGTAGACGCGGCCGCCTTCGACGAGTTCGCGCGGCGGGGGCTCCTCGGCGGGGTCGTACTCCATGAGTTGTTCGAACGCGGGCAGCGGGCCGCAGGCGAACGCGTACAGCCGGATCCAGTCGATGCGCGGCAGCTCGCCGCCCATGTCGGGGGTCCAGTACGTCTCCACCAGCGTCCGGGCCCGCGCGTAGACCTCCGCCGTGAACGCCGGATCGCCGTGGCGGGCGGCGACGGCCGGGCGCAGGGCGGTGCGCAGCAGGCTGCGGAAGTGCCGGCCGAGCATCCGGCGCCGCCCCACCGCGTCGGTCACCCGCTCGGCGACCAGCGCCATGACCCGCTCGATGTGCGCGACCGTCTCGTGGGCGGTCCGGGTGCGGCTGGTGAGGTTCTGCCCGTCGTCGCGGCGGCGCAGGAAGTAGCAGTCGTAGTCGCCGACCACGGATATCCGGGCGGCGGCCAGGTACACGGAGGTGACGAACAGCTGGTCCTCGCCGTACCAGAGGTCCTCCGGGTAGCGCAGGCGTCCCTCCTCGATGATCCGGCGGCGCATCAGCTTGGCGGAGTGCAGGGACCGGTAGACCTCCGAGGTGTACAGGTCGGCCTGCGGGGCGTGCCGGTGGGCCTTCTCCGACACCGTGCGGCCGATCCCGACCTGCTTGGCCAGGACGACGTCGCTGCCTTCCGCCTCGGCCATGCCCAGCAGCCGCTGCAGTGCCTCGGGGCCCAGGTGGTCGTCGGCGTCCGCGAAGAAGACGTACCGGCCGCGGGCCAGGTCCAGGGCCCGGTTGCGCGGGGCCCCGGGGCCGCCGGAGTTCGGCTGGTGCAGCACCCGCAGGTGCGGGTAGCGGGCCGCGAAGCGGTCCAGCTCGGCCCCGCTGCCGTCCGTGGAGCCGTCGTCGACCGCGATGACCTCCATGCGCCCGGCGTCCAGGCTCTGGCCCAGGACCGATTCCAGGCATGCCGTGAGGTACGGCATCGCGTTGTACACGGCAATGATCACGGAGACGTCGGGGACGGGCTCGGCCTCCGGGACGGGCTCGGGCTCTCCGACGGGCTCGGACTCGGGCTGGCGGTACATGCACTGAGCATATGGTTCGCCGCCCGGGCCCCCGGCGGGCGGCCCGGCCCCGCCGCCCGGTCGATCCTGCGGACGTACACGTCGTCCCGGCTGCGGGCGCCGGAGGTGATGCCGACGGTGAAACGTAGCGGCCGTCCGCGCTGATCGGGGGCGAGTCCACGCCCCAGCGGGAGGAGTCGGGGATCCGCGTGAGCGACCGCGGCCCGCGCGGCAGTTGAACCCATGGGGCTTCCCCCTCGTTCGATGGCTCAGGGGGCACGCCTCGGCTCACCGCCTATGTCTTTCCTCTGCCGTATCGGGCCGCTCGGCAGCCCGGGGTCACGAGCCGGCGGGGGCGAGGACGACGGCCGTGCCGTACGCGCACACCTCGGTCCCGACGTCCGCGGCGTCGGTCACGTCGAAGCGCATCATCAGGACGGCGTTCGCGCCGCGGGCCTTCGCCGCCTCGATGAGGCGCTCCATGGCCTGGTTGCGGGTTTCGACCAGGGTCTTGGTCAGGCCCTTCAGTTCGCCGCCGATCATCGACTTCAGGCCGGCGCCGATCTGGCTGCCCAGGTGGCGGGAGCGCACGGTCAGGCCGAAGACCTCGCCGATGACCCGCTCGACGCGGTATCCGGGGACGTCGTTCGTCGTGACGACGAGGACGCCGGTCTGGTCGGCGCCGGGGCCGCCGCTGTAGTCGTTGATGCCCATGGGTCCCACTGTGGGGGCGGCGGCGGGCGCCCGCATCCGCAGCCGCGGGCCGGGGCCCGGCCGTCAGGACCGCCGGGCCGGCGCCGGGCCGCCATGCGCGGGCCGGGGCCGCCGGCAGCGCGGTCGCCCGTCAACGCCCTTGGGTACCACCCTGGTTGTAGAGCATGGCCACCCTGGGGGGTAGGTGGATTTCACCCTGTGGATGGGCGAGCCGGGGCGGCCCCCGCGCGTAGATTCGCCGGGTCGGCAGCTGCCGGCACCGGCCCTGCCCCTCGGGGCCCCGTCGCAGGGCCGTGCCCGTTCGGGGGCGGGCACGGCTCTGCGAGGTCCCCGGCGGGCGGTCCACCGTCCAGCAGGGACGGATTGGGCATTTCGGGCTAAACCGCGGTGAGTCATCGGGGCGGTGCGACCCTTCCTCGCCATAGTCGTGCACGGCGACCGCCTGGTTGCCGCCCCCGGCCCGCCGTGCAGCGCGCGGCCGGGTGGACGCCTTCACAGAGGAGCCTGCCCATGCAGAAGCCCGCCAGGACCGTCCTCGCTCTCGCCGCCGGAAGCCTGGTGCTCGGCGCGGTCGGCGCGGGCTCCGCCGTCGCGGACGACGGCCGGACGGAGAACTCGTCGCAGGTCGTCCTCGTCGAGCCGAAGGGCGACGGCCCCGGGAAGTACGACGACAAGGACTACACGGTGGGCAAGGTCGTCGCGCGCGGCTCGCTCAAGGTCCGCAGCCGCCCGTCCACCAACGCCCCCGTCGTCGGCCTCCTGCAGTCCGAGCAGAAGGTCGCGATCCTCTGCAAGATCCGCGGCGAGAAGGTCGACGGGAACGACATCTGGTACCGCCTCTACATCAAGAAGAAGCACTCGGATTCCTCGGAGGACTCCGAGGAATCCAAGGACCACCACGGCCGCCACGACCAGGAGGACACCGGCCTCACGGACGAGGACGAGGCGGCGGACGAGAACATCGACGACTCGGCCGACTCGGCCGACTCGGAGGACTCGGAGGACTGGGGTGACGAGGAGGACTCCGGTGACCCGGGCAAGCGCACCCGTGCCCGCGCCGCGAAGAAGGGGGACGACAAGGAGCACGAGAAGGCCTGGGTGTCGGCCCGCTACGTGAAGAACCTGAGCACCGTCATCTGGTGCCCCTGACCGTCCGGTCCCCGGACCGTCCGGTCAGCTCTCCGGGCGTACGGCACGCGGCCCCACGCACTGCGCTCCGTGCGCCCGTACCCGGGCGCGCAGCTCCCGGTCCGCCGTGACCACGGTGCAGCCGCGCCCCGCGTAGGACGCCGCCAGCTCCACGATCCGGTCGTCGCCGCTCCCGGGCGCCGAGTCCACCCGTACGCCGGGCACGGACTCGACGCCCCGGGCCGCGCCCTCGACGACGAGGACGATGTCCTCCCCCTCGGAGCGCTCCCGCCGGGCCAGCAGGTCGCGCAGCCGCTCGGCCGCGGCCCGCCGGTCCCGCCACCAGCCGTCCGGCACCGAGCCGACGACGTTGGCCCCGTCCACGATCAACACGCTCACGGCTCCAGTATGGGCCGCCGGAGCCGCGGCGTGCGCGGGGTGCGGCGCGTGCGCGAAGTGCCCGGCGGCCTAGAAGTCGCCGTAGTTGACCTGCCAGGTCGGCAGGCCCATGCGGCGCCAGACCGCGACCACCCGGTCCCGGTCGTCCAGCGACACCCGTACGGCGTACCGGTGCCGTACGTGCGCGTCGAACAGCTCGGCCTTGACCACGTCGTCGCGGCGGGTGTCGCCGAGCGGGCGCATCCACAGCTCGTCGTACGGCACCTTGTGCCGCTCCAGCCATTCCTCCGTCTGCGGACGGTGCTCCTCGCCGCGCCCCGACAGCAGCACGATCCTGTCGCCGTCGGCACGCCGGAAGGCGTCCAGGGCGTAGCGCACCGGCTCGTTCAGCGCGTCGATCCCGCAGCGGGAGAAGTCGTACGGGCTGCGGTCGCCGGTCAGTGCGAGCGTGCCGTCGATGTCGCACATGACCGCGGAGGGCAGCGACGGGTCGGCCGTGTACGGCTCCACGGCCGGCTGGTCGTTGAGCCATTCGGCGGTGAGCCGCCAGCCGCCCTTCTTGGCGCTCGCGTGCTTCTGCGCGAGGATCCGGATGACCTCCTCGCCGACCGGCCGCTCGCGCGCCGCGTCGCGGCGCAGGCACTCCTCCACCGGCACGTCGGTGAAGTCGTGGACGACGAAGGTGGCGCGCCCGGCGACGGCCGCCTTGAGCCGCTTGGGGATGCGGGACGTCAGGTGCGTGTTGTCGACGACCACGTCGAAGCCGTCCTCGACGGCCGCGCGGACGGCGGCGTCCTGGATCGCCAGCACGGTCTGCTCGTGCCGGTACGAGCGGCCCCGCTCGGGGTCCGGCACGTCGAGCATGCTGCGCAGGTCGTCCAGGTTGACGCGGCGCATCCGCCCTGCGGCCTCGGCCTGCAGGGCGCGCGCGGCGGTGGTCTTCCCCGAGGCGGGCAGCCCTGTCATGACGTGGACGACGGGGCGTGCGGGCCCTTCGGGTACTGCGGACACTGGTCAGTTCTCCTCATCGGTCGTGAACGGGTCGGACGCCTGCGGCCGGATGTGCCGCCAGACGACGAGCTCGGTCGGCCGATCATCCAGACGCAGGAACACCGCTGCGCGGATCCCGCGGTCGGGCAGGGACTTCGCGGCGCGCGCGAACGCGCCCCGGTCGGCGGCGAGGTGCGCCAGCCCCGCGAAGGCCTCGTCGACGGCCCGCTCGCGCTGCGCGGCGCAGTCCTCCAGGCGGGCGATGACCTCGCGCACCCACGTGTCGAACTCGTCCGGCACCTGCTCCAGCAGCGCGTCCAGCGGCTTGCCGCCCGAGGCCTCGACCTCGGCGACGCTGCAGCCCAGCGCCTGCGCGACGTGCCCGGCGGGCAGGCCTGCGAAGCGCTGGATGCCGTGGCTGCGCCAGATGTCCCGCTCGGTGACGCCGGTGAGCACCTTGTGCAGGCGTACGTACTCCGACAGCTTGGCCTTCGCGCGCACGCCGGAGGCGAAACGCAGGACGAAGCCCTCGGCCTCGGTGCCGGTGGCGGCGGAACCGCCGGGCAGGGTGTTCGACTCGGTCAGCGCGACGAGCTCGTCGAGGGGCATGGCCGGCCAGACGGTGACGACGGAGCCGATCCCCTCCCAGTGGGCCGCGGCCTCGGCGAGCGGCACCTCGGTGCCGTCGCGGCCGAACGCGGCCAGGAGCACCAGGTCCCGGCGGTCGCCGTAGTCGACGACGATACGGTTCTGCGGGTACAGGATCTCGGCGAGGTACGTCACGCCGGGCACCAGCCCGGATGTGTCGCGGCCGTCGAGGCGGCGCTGTGCCCAGGTCGCCTGCGCGCTGATGAAGGACCCCTTGGAGGCGACCCGCCAGGCGCCCGCGTAGTGGAAGACCACCGCGAGGCTGCCGTCGACCTTCTCGTACACCTCGAACGGCTCGTCCGGCAGGGCCGGGGCGTACGGACGGCCCGACTCGTGCTCGCCGACGTTGAAGAACTTCGGCAGCGGCAGCGCGACGACGGCGCCGGTGGCGTCGTCGGCGACGAGTCCCCGGCACCGTATCGTCACCTGGTTCCAGGTCTGCTCGTACTGGGCCGTCCGCGTGTACGTGTAGATGGACAGCGGCAGTTCGGGGTGCGCCTTGCGGCTGACGAGTCCGGCCTCGATGGCGGCGGCCAGCTCCTGCCGCGGCATCAGGTCGTGCAGGTTCAGGTAGGCCTGGCTGTGGCCCATGGGGTTCCTCCCGTTGCGAGTTGCCTCATTCTCGGCTGCGGGAGGGTCGGCCCGGTAGTGAATTATGCCTGGTGGAAGGGGTACGGGCGGCGGCCCCGTGCTCCCGGACCCGTCAACGGGACACGCACAGCTCGTTGCCCTCGGGATCGGCGAGCGTGGTCCAGGTGAAGGGCCCCTGGCTGCCCTCGTGCAGGAGCCTGGCGCCCTTGGCGATCAGCCGTTCGACCACGGCCTCCGGGGCGTCGGAGCCGGTGCGCACGTCGAGGTGGACCCGGTTCTTGACGGTCTTGGCCTCCGGGACGAGCTGGAACAGGACGCGGGGCGCCCGCTCGAGGCCCTCGGGGTGGCGGATGGCGGCGCCCGCCTTCCACACCAGCCTGCCGCGGTGCGTGGCGGTGTCGTCCTGCGCGGCCCGCCCCTCTTCGAGCATCCGGCGGATGAACCCCTCGTCGGTCGGCTCCACTTCCCATCCGAGTGCATCCGCCCACCAGTCGGCGAGCGGGTGCGGGTCGGTGCAGTCGATGGTCACCTGGAACGTGTAGGTCATGGAGGGACCCTACTGAGGAGCACTGACAATCGGGGTGCGTGCATGGAACGGGGCCACGTGGCGCGGGTCGTCGTCGCGGACGACGAACCCATGGTCCGCTGGAGCCTGCGGACGGGCGTCGAGTCGAGCGGGGAGTTCCACGTGGTGGCCGAGGCCGCCGACGGGGAGGAGGCGTTGGAGGCCGTACGGGCCCACCTGCCGGACGTCCTGCTGCTGGACACCCGCATGCCTCGGCTGAACGGCGTACGCACGACGGCGGCGCTGCACGCGGAGGAGGGGGAGGGGGAGGGGGAGGGGGGCACGGGGCCGGTCGGCATCATCGTCATGACGGCCCTGGGCCTCGACGCGGAGGTCGAACAGGCCCTCGTCCTCGGCGCGGACGGCTTCCTCCGCAAGGACGCGACCCGGGAGGAGCTGCTCGCCGCCCTGCGGGCCGTGCGGGACGGCGACGCCGTCATGCCGGCGGAGGTGCTGCAGCGCGTCCTCGGCGCCGTGCCGGCGCCCGGCGCCGCCGCGCGGCGGCAGGCCCGGGACCGGCTGGCCGAGCTGCCGCCGCGGGAGGCCGGGCTGCTGGCGCTGGTCGCGCGGGGGCTGACGAACCGGGAGATCGGCGAGCAGCTCGGGCTGGACGAGGAGACCGCGGCGGGCCGGGTCGGCCTGCTGCTGGCCGAACTGGGCGCCGCCAACCGGCTGCAGCTCGCGCTCCTCGCGCACGCCGCCGGGCCGGAGGGCGGGTGAGGCGGCGGACCCGGCGCGGGATCCTGCAGAGACTGGCGGAGCTGCTGTTCCCGCCGCCGCGGGAGGGCGGCGGCCTGCCGCACGGGCTGTTCCCGCCGCTGCTGGTGGCGCTGACCTTCGTGAGCGGGCTGGTCGATGCGGTGAGCTACCTGTCCCTCGGGCACGTCTTCGTCGCCAACATGACCGGCAACGTGGTCTTCCTGGCCTTCGCTCTCGCCGGCGGGCGCGGACTGTCCTCCTGGGCCTCCCTGCTGGCACTCGCCGCCTTCACGGCCGGGGCGCGCGCGGCCGGGCGGGTGCACCGCGACTGCCCCGCCGAGCGGCTGTTCGTACCGCTGGTCCTGACGCAGGCCGCCCTGGTGATGGGTGCGCTGGTGCTGTCCGTGGCCGTGGTGTGGCGGCCGCCGGTGGTGGGGCTGCTCGCGCTCGGCATGGGCATGCAGAACGGCGTCGTGCACCGGCTGGCCGTCCCCGACCTCACCACCACCGTGGTGACGCGGACCCTGACGGGCCTGTTCGCCGACGTGTGGGGGCCGGCGTCCGTCCGGCGGCTGGTGTCGGTCGGCGTGCTGTTCGCCGGGGGGCTGGTGGGAGGTCTGCTCACGGTGCACCGGCGCCCGTGGTGGGCCCTGGCGGTGGCGGCCGCCGTCCTCCTCTGGGTCGCCACCACGTCCCGCCCCGCCCGACCGTAGCCCGGCGCCGCACGCCTCGCTCGCCGGCGGCCTGTCCCCTCACGCCGCGGGCCGCCCCCCTCGGGCCCCGCCGCGCCGGCAGCACCCTGGCAACCGGGCTCCGCTGTTCCCCGGGCTCCACCCGGCCCCGCGCCTCAAACGCCGGCGAGGCTGACTTTGCCGAACCTCCGCTTCGTACGCCGCGAGCCCCGTCCTTCGGATCGACACCGCCGCGGTCAAAGCGCGGGCGCGTCTTTCAGCCCCGCGGCTGCTGCGGCGAGGGTAGACACCTTCGCCCTCACGACTGTCGAAGCGAGGGTCCGGCATACTCAGCCCCGCCGGCGATTGAGGCGCGGGGTCTGGGGCAGCGCCCCAGGAAGCCCGGCTCCGCTAACCCTTCACAGGTGGGCTCCGGCCCCTTCGGCCCCGCCGGCGATTGAGGCGCGGGAACGGGGTCAGCACCCCAGGGCACCCGCCCCGCCGGCCCTCGGGGCCGAGGTCCGGCCACTCCAGCCCCGCCGGCGATTGAGGCGCGGGGTCTGGGGCGGCGCCCCAGAAAGCCCCGGCCCAGGCGGCCTTTCTGGCCAGGGCTCGGCCACTTCAGGCAGCCTGGCCCCGCCGGGCGCGCGCGGGGCGGGTTCAGGGGGACGGGTCGCGGGGACCTGCGGTGCGGGCCAGCCGGGTCGCGGCGAAGGCTGCGAAGGTCAGCAGCCAGGCGCCGACCGAGATCCACAGCAGCACCTCGCCCACTTGGCGCAACGCTTCGACCCGGGTAGGCCCGGCCGCGGACAGGCAGGCCGTGGCCGTCATCCCGAGCGGGAACACGGTCGCCCAGCGCCGCATGTCGTAGTGCGGCCGCCACTGCCGCAGCTCGGCGGCGAGGAGCAGCACGTACCAGGCGAGGGACAGCGCCAGCGTCACCAGCGTGGCCCAGCGCAGGACCTCGTGCACCCACCCGGTCCAGACGGGCGCCGCGGTGAGCCTGGACGCGGCCAGGGCCGAGATGGCCAGGGCCCCGCCCGCCACCCAGTGGTCCCCGGCCCCCCGCACCACTTGGCGCAGGTCGAACCGGACGAAGGCCAGCCCGTACAGCAGCAGTCCGAGGCAGAACGCGGCCAGCGCCGCCCGGGTGAGCCAGTCCCAGTGGCAGGCGACGGCCAGGATGGCGCCCAGCACGGCGAGCCCCTGGGTGGCGACGCAGACCAGGAACGCCGCCCCGGACATCCGCCGCCCCCAGTGCCGTACGACGGTGAACAGCAGCCCCGGCCATACTGCGGCGGCCAGCGCGAGCAGCGCGGCCGCGGCGGTGTTCCACCCGAAGAGGGAGATCCGGCAGCCGAGGACGGTGGTGGCGGCCACGGCCGTCAGGGCGGCCGGGGTGTCGGCCTCGGCCCGGAACCGGCCGCGGTCGCCGATGAGCCGGACCGTGAAGTCGTAGGCGAGGACCAGCCAGAGCGCTGCGGCGAGGGCGAAGGCGATGAGGGAGGGGATCTCGCTGCCGATGAGGTGGAGGCCGACGGAGATGATGCCGGGGGCCATGACCGCGGCCCCCGCGGCCGGGGGGAGGCCTGTCCACCAGCGGCGGGCGGGCGGGGAGAGCGCCTGCTTCACCCTTCCACCGGACACCGGCCGGCCGCGGGCCGCGAGTGCGGTGGCCCATTGGGGGTGGTCCGGCCCCGCCGCCCCGCCGTGGACGAGCCCGCGGCCTTCCCGCCCCGGGCCGCCCTGCCCCGGCTGACCGCAGCGCCTCCTTTCCGAAGCCGTGCCTCAAACGCCGGCGGGGCTGGAAGGTCGGAGCCCGGCTGCGAGGGCGGGCGGAGCAGGGGTTACTGGGGCTCCGCCCCAGACCCCGCGCCTCAAACGCCGGCGAGGCTGGATTTTGCCGACCCCCGCGCG
>NZ_JBEYXK010000121.1:0-18812 GCF_040645035.1 Streptomyces sp. NPDC046876
TCGCACGAGAAGATCACGGTAGTCCTGCCAGGTGAAGCCAGGGTGGGCACCTCGGTGATGGCCCTGGATGCGAGGACGGTAGATCAGGCGCTGCGTTCGTCGGCTTTGAAGCACACCATGCGCGGCCATCGAGATGCGGCCGCGGGAAGCGCCGTTGAACCGCACCACGGGCGTGCCTCCTCTGGGCGCCCAGGTGCGTGAGCGGTGCGACGTCATCGAGACGGCAGCCTCGCCCTCGAAGACCAGCGTCGCCGCGCGTCCTGCACCCGTCGGCCCAAGCTGGTGGCCTGCGGCAAGAGGAAAAAGCGGCCAGGTGTCCCTGCCAGCCGAGTGGGCAGGGGGAGGCCATGACCGCATCCACGGGCACCGGGCCCGCCGCGAACTTGCTCACCTGGCTGCCCTCGCCATCTTCGGGACGGCTACGAGGGCCAGCGGCTCGTCCTCGGGGCCACCCGGGGCAGCAAGGGCCCCAGGCGAGCACCGTCTGACCCCGCCGCAGGGCCGCTGCCGCTCCGGTTGTTCCCGGCGTCCGACCATTGAAGAGAAGCGGAATGGACAGGCGCAAAGCCCCATTACCCATATGAAGCGAGGGAGCGCCGTCATGTCTGACCCGAAGGCAGACAAATCGCCGCTGGAACGCGTGACCGGCGAGAACGATGTGACACCCGAGGAGGAGCGGCAGCGCGAAGCGGCCCGGCCCGGCGGCAAGAGCCGCATTCAGGACATGGCGCACAAGGTCAAGGACGCTGCGCAAGAAGTCATGGGAACTGGAAAGCCCGAGGCGTCAGGCGCCACCCAAGAGGAGAAGGACGTGCTGCGCGAGTACCGCAAGGGATCAGACCGCTGAAACTCTAGGCCCGCGGCGGCCATCGTCGGCCGGCACGTGCGCCGCCGGGACGGACGGCGAGTGAGCATCCACCGCCACCGCCCCGCTCCGGGCCTGCACGCGACTGGCGCGGCCAGGTCTGACCCGCACACCACCCCTCATGCCGGGCCGGGGCCGCGCCGAGGCGCCGGCCCAGCCCGGCACGGCTCAGCCCCGCGAAACCGTTGATTTTCGCTCGGCGCACCCGGGGGTTCAGTGGAAGCCGAGCATGCCGGGGGTGTCGATACCGATGGCGAGGATGCCGGGCGGGTAGCGGTGTTCGTCGTCGGTGAGGAGGATGGGCATGCCGCCGGCGTGGGTGCGGCGCAGGGCGGTGTAGAGGGCGTGGCAGGTGTCCATGCCGCCGTAGCCGTCGCGGAACATGGTGCCGACCGCGGGCGCGTCGATCTGCCCCAGCGTTTCGACGTCGGTGCACGGATACCCGAGCACGGCCCGTGCGGCGCCGGCCAGGTCGGCTTCGGCCTGGGCCAGGCACAGGGCCGGGACCACGAGCCGGTCGCCGCTGGCGGTCACATTCACCGCAAGCGCGTTGAGTGCCTTGTGCCCCGAGGCGAGGGCGGTCACGGCGCTGGTGTCAAGGATGATCACGCGGCGTCCCGGCCGGGCAGCGCGAGGACCTTCTCCGCGGCGATCCGCCGCAGATTCCCCAGCACGTCCAGCGAGGCGAACTCCTCGTCGCTGATCTCCACCCCGATCACCTCCCGTGCGTGCGCCCGGGCGGCCGCGACCTGCTCGGCCCGCTGCGCGGCGGTGGGCTCGGCGGCCGCGAGGGCGTCGACGAGCTGCCCGATGCTCAGCCCGCGCTCTTCGGCGAGCTGGGCGAGGTGGTCTCGGGTCTGCTTGGTCACCTGAATCGTCGTATTGGCCATAGAAGGACCGTAGCACGCCTATAGAACCCGGGGTCGGTGGGCGCGAGGCGCCCTCGGGGTGCCGCTGCCCCGGTACCAGCCGCTTCGTTAAGGCCTGTCCGTCGGCCTACCTCGGCGTGGACGAGGAATTTCCAGACGTCCCCGAGCAGGTCGGTCCGGGCCTTGGCCCGGCGCCGGTATCTGCCCACCCCTCTGGGTCACCATGGGCCGCTGCAGACCAGGTCACGCGCCGGCTCAGCGTCCGCCCTGTCGACGTCGATGCCGCCGTGCACGTGGGTCTGCTCCGGCCGGTCGAGGGGGTGTCGTTGTTCCCCGGCGCGGTGACGGTTCGGGGCGCTAGGTCGCGTGGTGACAAGCGTGTTGCCCGATGTCTCCCGTCTTCCCGCCGACCCGTCGCTCATCACCCTGATCTATCACCACGAGCATCCCGCCGTGCCGTACGACTTCGAGGAGACGCGGGAGGTGTGGACGGTCCACGCCCGCATTGACGCGGACGCCCTGGCCGCCCAGGCGGAGGCCTGGGCCGATGTCAACGACGACGCGCCGCAGGAGTTCGAAGATGTGCCGGTGGGCCGGATGTCGTTCGTCAGGGTGCGGATGTTCGGTCCCGGCCATCCCTGGCACGCCATGGACGACTACACCGGCGACCTAGCCCACATCGGCCTTGCGGTTTTGGACCGCGACTCCGGCGAGTGGGCCCCGGACTTCGAGGAAGTGCTCGCGCACCCGGTTGGCGATCTACTGGTCATGGACCGAGTCGTCCTTGAGCCGGCCTGGCGCGGATTCGGCCTCGGGCCGGCGCTCGCCGGGGCGGCCATCCGCCGCTTGTCCGAAGGGTGCGTGGCGGTCGTCTGCCAGCCGGCACCGGCCGACGGCCGCAAG
The DNA here is from genome assembly GCF_040645035.1 of Streptomyces sp. NPDC046876. NCBI lineage: Bacteria > Bacillati > Actinomycetota > Actinomycetes > Kitasatosporales > Streptomycetaceae > Streptomyces > Streptomyces sp. NPDC046876. The sequence continues at coordinate 2,638 of NZ_JBEYXK010000121.1, forward strand.
CTGTCCAAGACGGAACGCTGTGAAGCCGAACTCAAGCTCGCCCAGACCTGGTCCCGCATCGGCTTCACCCCCTTCCGTGACGACACCCACTTCCTGGACTGCCACCTGAAACGCCCCCAGGACCTCCTCGCCGAACGCCAAAGCGATCTTGAAGCCCTTTCGCGCGCTTGGCGTAGCCACCCGCAGCCCTGATCTCACCATCCCGTCGGCGAACCACCCGGTCCCACGCACACGCCCGGGCGGGGGCGATCGGACTCGCTCACTGGCGGAGCACGGTTAAGCCAGAGGGCCACCTACCGATCATGTGCGTTGCGATGGTCGTTGGAACCCGAAGGGATTCTTGGGGGGCCTTCGGTGTTCCCGGGACGTAGCATCGGCCCATGCGGAAGATCAACATGCTGATACCGGAGCGGGGGCAGCCCGACACCGTCGCCCTGTACGCCCATGACCCGGACGCTCTCGCCCGCTACGTCCTGGACACCGGCAATGCCTGGTGGCGCCGCCGGATGTGCGCGCAGGCGCTTGCCGGTCGCGTCCCGGAGGCCCGGGTACCCGGCCTCGTCCACCGGATTCGGGACGAGGAGGAGACGGCCGAGGTGCGTATCGCGCTCCTCGACCTCCTCGCGGGCCGGACGGAGCTCCTGCCCTGGCTGCGCGAGGTGGAGCGGCGGGGCGACGGTTCGTACGGTGTCGCCGAGGCGGCTCTGAAGGCCCGTGGCCTGCTCGGTGACCGAACCGCAGCCCCCGGCCTGTCTACGCTCGCGGCGTCGCCCTGGCAGCGGTGGCAGGAGATCGGGGAGGCCGGCCTCGACGCTCTGGTGGAGCACCACGGCGCCGACGCCATCCTGGCCGATCTCGGTGAGGATCGGCCCGAGGACCGCCGCTTCGCGCTGCGGACGTGGCACCGCGCGGGGCGGGACGTGACGCCGTACCTGGCCGACCCCGACCGCGGCGTCGCGTATTTCGCCCAGTCGCTCGCCGCGGATCCGGACCGGCTGCGCGCCTTCTTGAATGAGGCACCCGCCCCCGAGGCCGCCGTGCGGGCCGCCTGCGCCCTCCATCGGCTCACCGAGGACACTGCGGAGACCCGCCGGATCGACGAGCGGCTCGGCAGCCCGCGTACCGAGGTCGACGGCCTGGACGAGGAACTGCGCCGGGCGATCGTCCACGAGTACGCCCCCTGGTACGAGTGGCAGAGCGACCCTCGATGGCTCCTCGAAGCCCTGTGCACCGAGCCGCCCGGCCGCCCCGACCAGCTCGCACGTGTGACCACCGCGTTGACCGCCGCCGGTCTCGCTCCGGAACCGCCCGTCTCCGCCGGGGACCACCATCAGCAGGGCGACGGCACCTATCACGTAATCTCGTGCGGCAACGAGGACATCCGTATCAGCACCCTCGGGCGCTTCGTCACGGGCCACGACGACCGGCACCCGGCCCGCCGGGCACTGGAGGATGCCGGATTCCGCTGGATCGACGGGGCCGCTGGCAGCATCCAGGTCACTGGCCTGTGCGTGTACTACTTCGGCCGACGTGAGCCCCTCAGCGTCGACACCCTGCTGTTCTACTGGCAGGACTGAGCCGGCAGGTCCGGCCCCCCCAGGCGGGCCGTCAGGCGTGCCCTACCAGGGGTGCTGAGCGCTCGCTTGGCGTCAGAGCGCGATTGTCGTCGGTCAGTCGATCTGAGTAGTCGCCATGCTTCTGACCTGGCGTTGTGCATGTTGTTGAGCAGTGCGCAGGGGGAGTGATCCTCGGTATGTGGCGTGCTCTCGGGTGCGGGGTTTTCGTCGAGCTGGGTGGTGGGGAATGGGGCTGTACTACGTGTGCAACCCGGGGAAGCTGTCTTGCGTCGAGTAGGAGACCCCGCTGACCCTGCGGTGAAGGCGGCGCGTACGGTATTCGCAGTTGTGGCCGGCAACGGTGCGGTCCTGATGGGTGAGTGCTGTGGGGGAATGGTCCGTGGTGGGGTTTTCGGCTGGTCAGCGGCGGCTGCGTGTGGGTGTCGCCGTGGTGGCGGTGGGGTGTGCCGTCGGGCTCGTCGGGTGTACGTCCGCGAAGACGGATCAGAAGTCGGCTCGGGCCCGTTCGTCGGCCGCGCCGGTGCCGGTGGCGTTCGGCAAGGAGCAGGCGGAGAAGGTAGTCAACCAGTGGCAATTCCAGAGGAAGAACGCTCTGGAACGGCGCGACAGCGATGCGATCGCTGTGGTGGAGACCGGGGTGCTCCTGGCGGAAGACCAGGCGTGGATGTAGGTGCTGCGCACACAGAAGAACGACAAAGGATGGCCCTACGCATCCAGGGGGCCTGAAGTCTTCCTGCCGGTGGAGAAGGACCAGCCGCGGTACCCCCGGTGGTTCGTCGTGGTCAGCCGCGGGAGTTCGAAGCCGGACGAAGCGCGGGCCGGTGCCGTGAACTACTTCACCCAGGAGGGCCCGGGGGCGGGGTGGAAGGCGGCCGCGGTCTCCTGGATGTACGACAAGCCGGTCAAGGCGGGCAAGCCCGAGGACGATTCCTACCGGTGGGACGGCTTCGAGGTGCGGGACAAGGAGATCGCGGCGTTCACTGCGGACGAGGCAGGCGCGTTGGTGCTGTCACCGACTGCCGTTGAGGACCGCAAGGTGTGTGGACGGTACGCAGAGTACATGAGTTTCACCGCGCCGGACGGGGAGCCGGAGAGTGCGGACTTCGTGTCGGGTGAGCTGACGAGCGAGCTTGTCAAGTGGTACAACGCCGCCCACGAAGAGGACCTGGATCTCACCACGAAGCGGTATGCCTTCGAGGTGGCGGGAGTCGAGTTGCCGGTGGTTCGGCTGGCCGACGGGAAGTCGCTCGTCACCTGCTCGTTCGTGCGTACGGATACCTGGACCGGCCGAGGGGGCGCGTGGTTCGAGTACGACGGCCGTCCCTTCAGCAGCGTCGAGGCAATGCTGGGTGCTGGGCACCGGAAGTGGCTGAGCACTACCGTGCAGCGGAGCGTGACGGTTGCATTCGAGGTGCCGCCTCAGGGCCCGGCCGACGTGGTGGGGACCAACAACTCCTACGCCACGCGCGTGCTTTCGGCCGAGGGGACTCCCAAGTAGGGGGACGCCGCGGTTCCAGTCCCGGTAGAGGCCTTCGAAGAGGTCCAGGCGAGCCAGGGCCTCCTCGGCGTGTAGTTCGGCGGTGAAACCGAGGCGGAGGTGCCGGCGTGGCCCTCGAAGACGGCGACGCGGACGTGCTTGTACTGGATGCTGCCCGCGACGACGCCGAAGGGTCTGTGGGCGATGTACCAGGCGAAGGTGCGACGGACCTGCCGGGTGTCGAACGCCCACGGCACGCCCTCAGCCGGGCCGTGGCCGCTCGCATCGTGGGTGCAGGCCGGTCCGGCCTCTCGGGGGACAGTGGGGATGAACGCGTCACTGGCAGTGGAGAACAGGTTGTTGAGGTGGTCCCGGAACTTGCGGAGGTGTGTCGGGATGCTTCACAGCAGCCGCGGACTGTGGGCGCGCGCAGGGGTGTAGCCGAAGAGCAGCTCGGGGTCGTTGTTGATCTCCTTGACGACGCCGACGGCCTCATGGACGATCCACTCGGCCTTGTCGCCGGTGAGTTTGCGGTGCTTGAAGACCCGGCCGGTGATCTTGTGCCGCCTCCGACCGACCGGGCTGGTCGTGGTGGTCGCGCAGTCGCGGGTAGTGTTCACCGCCGCCCGCACCGATACCGCCCTCACACTGCTCGGCCGGCATCGGCCCTGACGGAGCCGGGGCCACGGGCATCACCGAACGCGCGGAGTACCTGCGTCTGCTTGCTCTCGGCTGCGCCCCCTCCCTCGCCTCCAGATCCTGTTCGACGGGGCCAGCAAGGTCAGCCACTGGCGCCAGGAAGATGCAGCATTCGCCAGCCAGGCGCCATCGGAGCTTCGTCGCGGCCCACTTCGCGCCGTATCGGCGCTACTGTCCGAGGGTTTCGAGCCAGGCTGCCACTTCCAGGGACTGTCGTAGATCGGCTTCGTAGATCGTGGGGTGGGCGGTGGCCAGTGTGCGAAGGATTTCGGTGGCTTCTTCGACGGCGGCCAAGCCCTCCTCCCGCTGCCCCACCTCACCCAGCTGGATGCCTAGGTTGTTCAGGAATGTGGCGAGGTCGGGCAGGTAGGCGTCGGGGTTCGCCTCGGCCAGTACGCGGTAGTGGCTGGTGGCTTCTTTGATGGCGGCCAGGCCCTCTTCCCGCCGCCCGACATCACCCAGGCTAGCGGACAGGTTGTTCAAGGAGTTGGCGAGGTCGGGCAGGTAAGCGTCGGGGTTGGCCTCCGCCAGCGCCCGGCGGATCTCGGTGGCTTCCTCGATGGCGGCCAGGCCTTCCTCTCGCCGCCCCACCTCACTCAGCCGGTTGGACTGGTTGTTCGAGGACGCGGCGAGGTCGGATAGGTAGGCGTTGGGATTGGCCTCGGCCAGCATGCGGCGGATCCTGATCGCTTCCTCGATGGCGGCCAGGCCCTCCTCGCCGCCCCACTTCACCCAGACGGTTGGACAAGTTGTTCAGGGAAGTGGCGAGGTCGGGCAGGTACGCGTCCGGGTTTGCCTCCGCTAGCACGCGATAGTGGCCAGTGGCCTCTTTGATAGCGGCCAAGCCCTCCTTTCGCCGCCCCACCTGACTCAGGCAGACGGACAGGTTGAGCAAGGACGCAGCGAGGGCGGGCAGGTACGCGTCCGGGTTGGCTTCAGCCAGCACGCGGTGGTAACTGGTGGCTTCTTCGACGGCGGCCAGGCCCTCCTCCCGCCGCCCCACATCACCCAGACGGGTGGACAAGTTACTTAGGGACACGGCGAGATCCGGTAGGTAGGCGCCGGGATCGGCCTCAGCCAGCTCGCGGTAGCGGTTGGTGAGGGTTTGGGTGAGGCGGACGGCTGTGGTGGCGAGGCGTCGGCTGCTCACTGGGAGCTGGCCGTTGAGGGTCTCGAGATCAATGAGGGGGGTGGCTGGATCGGCGATGGTGGTGTTGAGGGCGTTGGTGAGGGGGGCAGGGTGGTCGGTGCGAGTTGCAGAGTCGATGATCTGCTCGCCCAGCAGCTGATAGTGCCGGGTGCACAGGGCGGTGAGCTGGGCATCGAGGCGGCCTTGGAAGACGGGGTGGGCGGCGGCGCGGCTGTAGACGGTGAGCAGCCGTTCGGTCTGCGCGGGGTCGGCGCCTTTGAGGAGGAGGTCGGCGAGGGTGGGATCGCTTTCCAGAGTGCGGCCGACGTGGCGTTCGGCGAGGCGGTCGGGCTGGAGCGTGCCCCAGGGCAGCGGGGCGGCGGCTGGGGGGGTAGAGGGTGGCGAGCCAGGTGGTGACCTGGTTACGGCGGTCGCGAGTCTGGTCGGCCAGTGCAGGGAGCCGTTGCCACAGCTGGTCTGCCTGTTCTCGGTCGGCGGCGCTGGCAAGGTGGGCTGCGGCCAGCGCTGTCTCCAGCGCCGGGAGGCTGAGGTTCGGGGTGAGGCCTATGGCGTCAGCGTTCTGCCTCCAGTACCGGCTCTCGTGGCCCAGGAGCCGGTCCTCCACATCCGCAGCTTTGGTTCGTGCCGCATCGTCTCCATGATCTCCGGCTGGGCCGAGGGTTGGGGGGTAGGCAATGTCGAGGAGGTCGGCGAGGGCGGTCATGTGGAGGGTGAGGGCGTTGCCGTAGGCGTCCTGGTTCAGTAGCGGTGTCGGCAGGCGGGCTGCAGCCGCGGTCCAGTCGTGTCCCGCCAGGCCGGCGATGAGCGGCAGGGTGGTTGCCAGGGCGCGTGCCGCGTCGCGGTAGCGGTCGGCCCGTCGAGCAGGGTCGCTTTCCAGCGGGGTGAGAAGGCGAGTGGGGGCGTTTGCGAGGTGCTCCTCGGCGAGGCGGGTGGCGGTGGCGGCCTGGCGCCACCAGTCGCCGCCCGTACGAGCGAGCAGCAGGAGTTTGAACTGGGTGGTTGCGGGGCGGTCGGCGGCGGCTTCGACGAGGGCGGTGAGCTGTTCAGTGCGGGTTTCGGCGTAGTCGAGGACGATCAACAACGGCCTCGCAACGTGTCGCACCTCCGACAGCTGGTCCGTAGCGGCATTTACCTTCGGCCACAGTACGGCCCAGCGATCGGCCGTCAGATGGGCGGCGAGGTGGTGGGCGACGCGGGTCTTGCCCTGCCCGGCCGGCCCGTACAGCAGCCATGCCCCGAACCCGCCCTGCACGCACCATGCCATGAGCTCGCGAATTAGGTCGTCGCGGCCATGAAGGGCACGGTCTGGTGCTGGGCCTCCAGCAGCGCCGCCGGCGAGGGCAGGCTCTTGCTTCGGTCGTGGCCATGGGCCGGGTCGGCGAGGTGCTGGAGTTCCACCGCCTCCAGGCCGTGGTCCGCGCCTGCACTGTGATCGGCCAGGGCGGTACGGAAGGCGGGGTCGTGGTGGAGGACGTAGGCGGGCACGACGTTGAGCTGCCCGCCGCCGGAGTGAGCGCGGTCGGAGGCCACCACGCCGACCAGCAGCCGGTCGGCGAACACTGCCGCGCCCGACATGCCGCCCCATGGCGACGTGCCGTCGGCTGACCATTGCGGGGGATGCTGGCGCAGGTCCATCACGTACTGGTTGCCCACGAAGCTGGTGCCCGGGTTCAGCTCCCCGCGCAGTTGCGCGGGCTCCACCGCCTGGTCCTCGCGCTGGGCGACATCGGGCACGCCCCAGGTCTCGCACCCGGTAGCGGGCCGGTCCGTGACCAGGCGCCCCCACCGCACCGGCGCGGTCGGCGCCCGCCAGTGCTGATCGTCGTCGGCGAGGACCAGGGCGGCATCGTCCCGGCCGGCCGGGGTGCCGCACCACACCACCGTGCCGGCCGTCGTCCCGCTGCCGCCTGGGTGGAAGACGTCCACCCGGGTGCCAGCGGGTCCGGCGACGTGCGCGGAGGTCAGCACCAGCCGCCCGCCGACCGCATATCCCGAACCCGGCCCACCCGGCCCGCTGACTCCGGCCAGGCGCTGCTGCTCCATCCAAGCCCTCCACGGCATTGTCCGAACACAAACCCCCGCGCCCCGGCCCGGAACAGAATCTCCGGCCCAGGGCGGGCTCAGTCCTCGATGCGCTGCGCGGTGTCCCCGGGGCCGGACCGGCGGGGTCGTGTTGCGTGCACCAGCAGGTCTGCGCCGCTCACGGTCTTTGGGGTGAGGGTGAAAGACACCCGATGCGTGCGGCCGCGCGATACCCCAGCCGTGGCCTCCACGGAGCCGACTGCCCACAGTTTGAACCCGGCCTTCGCCTTCGCGTCCGCCCGCAGCTCCACCTCGAAATCCATCGTTACCGGCCCCACCGCGAACACCACACCGGGATCCTCCCCGACACGCGCCGCCGCCTCGAGCAGTTCATCGCGTACTGCTGCTACCGCGTCCACCAGAGGAATATCCACCACAACCACCCGGCATCTGACACATGATCACGCTGATGAAATAACCCTAGAACCAGGCTCCTCATCGCCGCGGCCGCTGCCCCCCTTCACCGACCGTGTTCACCTGATGGGCCTCGCGGGCTCTTCGCCGGCTCGGCGACGGGCGCTTCTCCAGCCTGCGGAGTGCTGAGTTGCAACCTTTGAGTCCGAGAGTGTCGTTTGTGCGGTGCAGGTGCCTGTCGATTCATGGCTAGACGGCATCTCGCGCCTGTAGGGCCCCGCCCCGCGGCCCCAGGGCTGACCCACACCCAGGGGGCATAGCGCGGGCCGTTCGACGTGCGGGCCGTTGTCGGCGTACGGCTTTCGGTGAGGCCCGGTCGGTTCGCCCGCAGACGGCAGCGCCATGGTCCGGGGCCGCTCGCCGGCCGTGTGGCGCACGATCACGGTGCGACACCGCAGGTGATTGTCACTGGGGTGTTGCGGTAGTTGTCGCCGTGGGCGGGTAGTTGTTGCGGGTCGTGAGGGCGCGGTTGTCCGTTTGATGGCGTTGGATGCCCGGGGTGAGCTGACTTCTGCTCATGTGTGTTTGGTGGCGTCGGGCTCGGTGTGTCGGTCCGTACGGTGCGCCGTTGGGTCGAGGCGGCCCGCAGGGAGGGCCGTACGGGGCCTTTGCCACGGCCGCATTTCATGGTCACCCCTCGCGTGCGTCGGCTGTTGGCGGTGTGGGGCGGTAACGCGGCTGCGGTGCACCGTGAGCTCTTGGACCAGGCGCGTCAGGCCGGGGACGAGCAGCAGGTGCCGTCGCTGGCGACGCTGCAGCGCGCGATCGTGCGGGATCTGTCGGTGGGGGAGCGGGCGGGGTTGAAGGGTGGTGAAGCAGCTCGTCGTCGGTATGACGTGTACGGCAAGCGCCCCGCGACGCATCGGAACGCCTGCTGGGAGGGGGATCACAAGCGGATCCCGGTCCGCGTGGATCTTGAAGGCTCTGCGGTGTGTCCGTGGGTGACGTGGTTCATCGATGTCGCGACTAAGGCGATCGTGGGAGTGGCGGTCACTCCGCATCAGCCGGCGAGGGACGCGGTCTTGGCCGCGCTGCGCACGGGGATCAGCCGGCAGGATCCGTATGGCCCGTTCGGCGGTCTGCCCGGGGTGGTGCGGGTGGACCGGGGCAAGGAGTTCCTGTGTAAGACGGTGGAGCGTGCTCTGGGCGCGTTCGCGGTTCCGGTGGATGACCTGCCTGCGTACAAGCCCTACCGGAAGGGCACCATCGAGGCCCTCAATGGTGCGGTGGAGGAGATGCTGCTGGTCTCGCTGCCGGGCTATACGCATCGTGCGCGCCCCGCGGAGGCGTACCACCCGGATCCGTTGGAGGACCTGCTCTCGTACCCGGACTTTGTGAAGGTCTTGCTGGACTGGGTCGCCTGGTGGAACACCGAGCACCGCCCCGCGGGTCTCGCGGACGGGCTGACGCCGCTGGAGGCGTGGGAGGCGGATCCGGCGCCCGTCGAGGACGTCGCGGAGGGGCGGCTGGCGTTCTTCGCGCTGGAGGACGACGGGCGGGTCCGGAAGATCACCACGAACGGGATTTCGTGGCGGCGCCGTGCCTATATCGCGCCGTGGGTGGCCGGGTACGTCGGCATGCGGGTCCGGCTGCGGTATCTGCCGCACTACGACGGGCGGATCGAGGTGTTCTCCACCGAGGAGTGGGGCCGGCACCTGGGCAGCGCCTATCTTGCTCAGGCGGCGACGGTGGAGCAGCGCCGTGCGCTGAGTTCGGTCAGGGAGAAGAAGGCCCGGCAGCTGAAGGCGGATCTGAAAGCGGCGGAGAAGCTGCGCAAGACCCGCTACACGCCCACGACGACGGCTGCCGTGCCCCGTCCGCGGCGCACGGTGACTTCCTCTCAGGCTGAGGCGGAGATCGCCCGGGCCAGGGGCGTGGATTTGGCGGCGCGGGCGCTGCCGGACTTGATCCCGCCGCGTGAGCCGCCGGCTTCCTGGGCGCGTCCGGTTGTCCGCCCTCGCCGGGCGACAGGTCCGCAGGCGGATGCCGGACAGCCGGGGACAGCCGATGGCCAGCCGCCTGGAGCGGCGGATGTGCGTGACGACAGCGGGGAGTGTTGAGCGATGGTGACTGCTGAGCGGCAGGGCCGGCTGCCTCGTGAGCGGGAGGACCACTTCATGCGCCTGCCGGGCGCCCAGGTGGTCTCCACACGTGCCCTGCTCATGGTGCGGGAGAACATCCGCGCCGCGATCGAAGCGCGGGCGATGATCTGCATCTACGGCCAGGCAGGCCGGGGCAAGTCCTTGGCGGTGAACACCTCGCTGCGCGAGCTCGCGCCGAAGCTGACGCGCCGGATTCAGTTCCGCTCCCGCCCCTCCACCCGCGACCTGCGCCACGAGCTGTTCCACGCCCTCGGTCTGCAGGGCCGTCCGCCGACGCAGCCGATCGAGTTCGACCGGATGCTGCGCGGCGCTTTGGAGGAGACGCACGTCCTGGTCTGTGACGAGGCGCAGTGGCTGTCGAAGATGTGTTTCGAATACCTGCGCTACTTGTGGGATGACACCGGCTCGGACCTGACGATCGTGTTCACGGGCGGGGACGGCTGTTTCGAGATGTTGCAGAGTGAGCCGATGCTGGAGTTCCGCGTGTACGCGTGGCAGGAGATCGAGCCGATGCCGCTGGAGGAGGTCCTGGCCGTCATCCCGGCGTTCCATCCCGTGTGGGCGGACGCGGACCCGGACTTGATCGCGATGTGCGATGACGAGGCCGCGCACGGCAATTTCCGGGCTTGGGCGAAGATCACCCATCATCTGACCGCGGGGATGAAGGAGTCCGGGCGGGTCCTGGACGAGGACCTGCTGCGCTGGTCCTACAGCAAACTGCGCCAGCGGCCGCGGGTGGCCTGAGGTGCTGGACTGCCCGAATCCACCGCCGGTGACGGTGGTCTTGGACCCGTACGACGACGTGGTCCACACCCGGGCGGCCCTGGCCTCCCACGCCCCGCAGCAAGGTCGCCTCACCGTTCATCCGACCCCGGGCACCGACGCCGCGATCGCGCTTGCTTACGACATCCTCGCCGCGCTGGGCAAGCCCGTCCCCCTGGCCGGCTACCGCCCGCTCGACCCAGGCCCGGTCTGGTCGATCGCGGCCGCCTGGATCCTCGCCACCCCCATCACCCGCCTCACCCTGCTGCGCGCCCACCTGCTTACCCCGCACCGCTTCAGTGCCCTTCTGGCCTTGCGCCGGCGCACCGGGGTGCGTTTGATCCTGGTCTGCCATCACCGGGCCATGCGGGCGTTCCTGGAGCGCGAACTGCGGCAGGTTGACCACAGCATTGCCGAGGCTTCCGCTCTGCTGCCCGAGGCCGAACCGGCCGTCCTGGAGCGCCAGACACCTCGGGCAGCAAGGCCGTTGGCGAACCGCTGGATCAGCCTGCCCGCCCTGACCACCCTCAAGCTTTCGACGACACGACCGGCCCGTGCCGGTGCGCCCCGCTGATGGCGCAGGACCGGGACTTCTTCCCTCCGGTGATGCCTGCGGTCACCGAGGCGGAGGTGGCGTGGCGTCTCCATCGCGCCACGGCGCACCCGTACCTGGCAGCGCAGCTCGCCACGGCCGCGTTCACCGCGGCTTCCACCACCCAGCTTGCCACCGCGCACGTCCGTGATCTGGGCCCGGACGGCACGACGATCACGCTGCATGACCGCGGGTTGAGGCAGGGTTGCATGACCCATCCTGTTCCCGCATGGGCCCGTCCGTTGCTGAGGGCGGCCGCTCTCCTCTGGCGGACCGGGTCGAGCACCAGCGGACCGCTTTTCAGCGACCCGCTGGGAAGCGAAGGGCTGCCGTCCCTGACGGCCTTTGCCGAGGACTGCAGGCTTCGCCCTCCCCAGCCGCCCCGCCCCAAGCCGCGCCGGAGCCGACGGAGCCCAGCCCCGAAGGTGAAGGAGCCGGAGAAGACCATCTGGCCTGTGTACCGCCTCGCTTCCCGGGCGAGGGCGTACCACAGGCGGGCGCGCTTGTTGTTGCCGATGCGGCGGGCGCGTGCGGGCCAGATGCGTTCTTCTGCCGGTGCGGCGCGCCGCCAGGTCTCGGTGAGGTTCATGGCGAGTGTGAGGGCGTGGTCGGCGGCTGCGCCCCAGCATCGGAGGAAGCGGATGTGGGTGCGGTGGGCGGCGAGGATTTCGGGGGTCTGTGTGAGGTCGGCGTGTTCAACGGGCAGGCGGGTGCCGGTGAGGGTGTGGCGGCCGAGCATCCAGGTGCGGTGGCGGCGGCAGATGAGATGGGTGTCGGGCAGGTACTGCGGAACAGGGTGGGGCTGGCCGGTGCGGGCGAGGGTGCAGCGGGGGCAGCCCGTGACGGCGTACGCGGAGGCGAGCCGGAGCCGGGCGCGGGGGGACTGAGGGTCGGGCTTGTCGCGGTAGCGGTTCCATTCGGGGAGCGCGTGGGCGAGGTGTTCGTCCGGGATGCCGGCGAACGCGGAGATCAGGCTGCGGCTGGGGGCGTTGAGGTAGAGCTCGATGCTCGTGTAGGGGCCGTAGGGCTTGGTGCATTCGGGATGAAGGATCGGCTGGTGGATTCCGAGGCCGTGGAGCAGTTCTGCCGTGTCCAGGTGATGGCGGCGGGCCAGACGCTGAAGGTAGGAGACGGTTGTTTCCCCCTGGACGGGGGCCAGGCGCCAGATGCTGGTGCGCGGTGCGGGGTGGTGTCGGGGCGGCATGTCAGGCCCGGGGAGCGGGACGGGTGTTCTGTTCGGCGAGTTCGTCGAGGTCGATGTCGTTGAGGAGCTGCTTGGTGATCTTCTCGGTGCCGTCGAGGATGGCGGCGATGGCGGCTTCCCGGACGAGGGCGGAGAGGCTTCCGATCCTGCCGCCGGTGCGCTGGTGGAGGTAGGCGGCGTGCCGGGTGAGGGCGTCGGGGCGGTGTGCTTGGAGGTGTAGGGCTTGGTCCATGCCGCGGACCAGGCCTTCCCAGGCGGTGCGCTGCGTGGTGCTGCCGTACGCCAGGGGCGGGTTGCGCACCATCTTGAACCGCCCGGCCAGCTGCGCGCCACGGCTTCCCATCAGGAGCGGGGATGCTTCGATGGCGACGCCGGCGTAGACGAAGGTCGCGGGGATGCGTTCGCTGAGGTGCTTCATCTGGTCGGAGGTTTCGGCACCGATGCGGGTGCGGGTGTTGAGCAGGTGGACGTCGTCGACGAGGACGAGCTGGGTGGCCAGATCACGCAGGGCACCGCAGACGATGTCAGTGATCCGCGCTTGGTTCATCGTCTTGCCGATGGGCAGGTCGAGGAACCGGGCCAGTTCGGACACGAGCATCTTCGGGGTCGCGGCGGGTGGCACGGACAGGAAGACCACCGGCAGCCGCTCGCCGGGGCTGTTGTGGCGGGCCCGGTCGGCGAGGTGGAAGGACCGGCCGAGCTGCTGCAGGGTGGTCGTCTTGCCCGTGGTCGGCGGCCCGGAGATCAGCAGTCCCCGGCGGGCGGTGCCGTTGTGCCGCCGGTTGAGGATCATCAGCCGGCGCAGGGTGAGGGAGATCTTGGCCATGGTGGGGGTGGACAGGATCACGAATCGGGAGTGGTAGTCCAGGCGTTCCTCGGTGCTCCATGGGCCGGTCCCGGGCAGGCACGGTGGGTCGGTGTCGACGAACCGCGTCCACTCGCGCCAGGTCGTCGGTGACGCGTACGGATCGTTGTCCGTCTCCTGGCCATGGGCCGTCACCACTGCTGTGCCTCCTGGTGCGCGTCGAAGATGTTCCAGGCCCCGGCCGACGACGGGGAGCCCGCGGTGTTCGAGGTGGTGCAGGTGTCCTCGTCCACGGGCGGGAGCTGCCCGGCGGGACTGTCCGGCATGTCCGTGTCCGCCTTCCGTCGCCGTGTGCGCTTGGCTCCCACGCGCCGGCCCGGGACGCCGGCGCTATCGGCGGCGGTGCTGGCCCTGCTGGAGCTCTTGGCATCTGTGTGTCCGGTGTGGGCGCGGCGCAGGAGTTCGTCGAGGCGGCGGGCGAGGTGTTCTTCGTGTCCGGCCCGGTCTGTACGTCGTGTGACCACGCTGCGGATGTGTCGCCAGGTGGTGTCGGTGAACGGCTGGGATACCAGCCCCCGGTGGATCCACTCGATCGCTGCCCAGCCCAGGGGGAGTCTGACCCAGCACCGCCATGGCTCGTAGGGGTTGTGGTGGACCTCCCATTTGCCGTCCGTGGCGGTGGAGGCGTGCCGGTGTCCGTTGAGTGCGGGCCCGTCGTAGGTGCGGTGCTCGAACCGGATGCCTTCGTCTGAGATCGCGCAGCGCCGGGAGGGGAGCAGTTCGATCCAGTCCGCTCCGTTCAGGGGGACGGGTACGTGTCCCGCAATGCCGGTGAGCGCGGCCCACATCTCGTTGGGGGTGAGTGTCAGGCGGGGCATGAGCGGGTGCCGTAGCCGCTCGTGGCGGCGTTCCTGCCACCCGCAGACGATCCACTCGTCCAGCAGGTCCTGCAGCTGGGGCAGCGTCCAGCACGCTTCGTCCTCCACGCTGCTGCCGCGCGCCGCGAGGTGGGTTCCGGTGTATCCGGCGACGTACTGCGCGAACAGCGTGCCGATGGCCCCGAAGCCCCGCTCCACATGCCCCTTGGCGTGCCCGGACGCAGGGGGACACGGCTGGACTGTGATTCCCAGGTGCTCGGCGGCGGCCAGGAAGCAGCGGGAGACGAACACCTTGCCCTGATCGATCACCACGGTCGACGGCCGGATCACCGGCTTGGCCGCCGCCCCCTCCACGCGGGCGTCGATGGAGACGAGCCGCGTGTAGGGGATGACGGAAGCGGCCATCGACAGGTATGCGGGCCAGTCGGGCCGCATCGGCTGCGGCACCAGCGTCTGCGCCAGCAGCACGGCCGCGTCCACTGCCTTGGTGCCTTTCGGACGCAGGACGGCCGCGGTGACGCTGCGGGTGGCCACGTCCACCGCCATCGTCAGCTCCGGCCGCCGCGCCTGTCCGTCCTCACACACGACCATCACGTCCAGCAGGGTGCTGTCCATCATCACCAGCTCCCCTGGCAGCGTCGCGACCGTCGGAGTGAACACCGGCACCGGCCGGGACGCGCGCCGCCGCTCGCCGGCAGCCGTCAACGCGAGCCCCTCCTGTTCGGCGACGGACCGCACCAGCCGGTTGAACGTGGCCACCGGCGGCACCGCCACTACCCCGGTCCCGTGGGCGTCTTCCAACAACCACCCCACCTGGCGCCGTAGCCGGCTCAACGTCCCCGTCGACCGCCCCTGCTGCTCCTCCAGTGCCTGCTTGATCGCGGTCACCACCCGCGGATCGGCCCGCCCGAACGCAGACCGCTCCCGTTTCAGCCGGCCGTCGACGAGACCCCATACCCCCTGTTCGCGGTAGCGGGCCCGCATCCGGCGCACGGTGGCCACGCTGACCTGCTCCCCGGCCGCGGTCAGCTCGGCGGCCTTGGCCGCCTCCCGCTCGGCGAGCCCGTACACGGCCGGGTCGTACCCGGGCCGGGGCGGCCAGTCCCGGCGGGAGCCGATGTGGCCGGTCTCGACTTCCAGGATGTGCCGTTCCCAGGCCAGGGCCTTCTCGCGGACCGGGGCGTCAAGGCCGTCCAGCGGGCCGTGTACCGGGACCCGCGACCGCCCCGGCCGACTGGCGTCCAGGACGGCGAAGTCCTGCGCACCGAGTACCTGGGTGAGCAGCAGAACTTGTACCCCCGTGCCCTCCTCGGCGACCAGCCGGCAGCGCGGCCCGTCCAGCCCGGCCAGGACATGGATGCCACCGTCGAACCGGATCCGGTCCCCGACTTCGACGACGCCTGCCGGACGCTTCACCGCTCTGCCTGCTTCCGTCGCCCGGCTGGCACAGCGCTCACGAGGGTCTCCTCGCTCAAAGGACGGCCCCCAGGCCATGCTCAGCAGGCCGTTCCAGAGCCCGTGGTAGACGGCCGGCAGCGTCGCGATCGGGTCCCCGAGCCGGAGCACACCCTCGCCCAGCGCCGTGGGTTGCGCGAACGCCCCGCGGAGCCGGGCAGCGGGGATACCCACCGAACACCGAGGATGCCGGTAAACCGACAGCCAGCGCCCATTGGCCAGGACGACCGGATTCACGGTGTCCGCGAACTGGTGCTCCCAGCCCGCCTCCCGAGCCCACGCCTCGACCACCCGCGCCCGGCCGACGAGCCGCGCGGACGGTCCGCCGCTCCCGGGGCAGTCCACAAGACGAATGCCCCCGCCCGCCTCGACCACGGCCAGGTCGGGGGCATGGGTCACAATGCGGCCCCGCGCCTCCCACACGAACTCCACGGGACGGCTCACCATGCCTGCCACCTGCGGATCCTGATCCAACATCATGACCGCGTTCCGCATAGCCGCGCTCCCGCACCCCACCAAACGGCTGGTGGTCGCTGACCACCACCACCCTGGAGCCAACCGCCGCCCGCGCCGCAGCGGGAAACCACGCACCATCGGGCCTTCCATGAGGCGCAGCTCCCCGACGGCTGTCCGCCACGGCTTCTGAACCATGACCCCGTCCGGCCCGACGAACCGCACGTCCACATGGCGCGGATGCATCTCGTCCCCTCCACCGAACCCAGTGGCCCACCGCACGCAAGCCGCCCTTCCGCCCATTGAAGAACGGCTCGGTATACCTGCGCAGTGCGCAGGTATACCGAGCCACACGATGCAGTGAAGACCCGTCTGACCAGCCCGAACACAACTCTCGACTCTGCTACCGCCTCGCCCTACGGGCCCGCCAGAGCGGAGGCTGCAGAGGCGGCCACCAACCTCGTGCGCGGACCCGTTGTCACACGGGGGATGCACAATCGGCGCATGTCTGAGATCTTCGTCGAC
>NZ_JBEYXK010000122.1:0-18764 GCF_040645035.1 Streptomyces sp. NPDC046876
CGGCCATGTCGATCTCGTTGTCGAAGTGGCCGATGTTGCCCACGATCGCCTGGTGCTTCATCTTGGCCATGTCCGAGGCCATGATGATGTCCTTGTTGCCCGTGGTGGTGATGAAGATGTCGGCCGTCTCGACGACCTCGTCCAGCGTGGTGACCTGGTAGCCGTCCATCGCCGCCTGCAGCGCGCAGATCGGGTCGATCTCGGTGACGATGACCCGGGCGCCCTGGCCGCGCAGCGACTCGGCGCAGCCCTTGCCGACGTCGCCGTAGCCGCAGACGACGGCGGTCTTGCCGCCGATGAGGACGTCGGTGGCGCGGTTGATGCCGTCGATGAGGGAGTGGCGGCAGCCGTACTTGTTGTCGAACTTCGACTTGGTGACGGCGTCGTTCACGTTGATGGCCGGGAACAGCAGCGTGCCCTCGGACATCATCTCGTACAGGCGGTGCACGCCCGTGGTGGTCTCCTCGGTGACACCGCGGATGTCGGACGCGAGCTGCGTCCACTTCTGCGGGGCCTCCGCCAGGGTGCGGTTGAGGAGGGTGAGGATGTGGCCGTACTCCTCCGAGTCCGCGGTGGACGGGTCCGGGGCGGAGCCGGCCTTCTCGAACTCGACGCCCTTGTGGACGAGGAGGGTCGCGTCACCACCGTCGTCGAGGATCATGTTCGGGCCGCCGGTGGGGGTGTTCGGCCAGGTCAGCGCCTGCTCCGTGCACCACCAGTACTCCTCCAGCGTCTCGCCCTTCCAGGCGAAGACCGGGACGCCCTGCGGGTTCTCCGGGGTGCCGTTCGGGCCGACGGCGATGGCGGCGGCCGCGTGGTCCTGGGTGGAGAAGATGTTGCAGGAGGCCCAGCGGACCTCGGCGCCGAGCGCGACCAGGGTCTCGATGAGGACGGCCGTCTGGACGGTCATGTGCAGCGAGCCGGTGATGCGGGCGCCGGCGAGGGGCTGGGCGGCGGCGTACTCGCGGCGGATCGACATCAGGCCCGGCATCTCGTGCTCGGCCAGGGTGATCTCCTTGCGGCCGAAAGCGGCAAGGGAAAGGTCTGCGACCTTGAAGTCCATGGGTGCTGCTCCTCATGGTTCGAGAGTGGGTACGGCTGAGCCGCGCATCGCCGTCCGGCGGTGCAGCGAGCGCTCAGTCCGTCGGAGGCCCTCTCTCCCCTCGGCCGGTCGCTCGGACCGCCCGACCGCCATCAGCAGCGACGCCTGACACTGATGACGAATCTACACCGATCAGCGGAGCGGGCCCCAGTGGGTCGCGGGAAGAAGTCCCGCCCGGCCGCGGGCCGCCGCCCTGCGGCCGGGCTTCGCAGCCGGGGCCCGGCACTCCCAGCTCCGCCGGCGCTTGAGGCGCGGGGCCTGGGGCAGCGCCCCGGCACCCCGAGCCCGTCGGCTTTCGCAGCCGGGGGTCGGGCACATCCAGCCCCGCCGGCGAGGCTGGATTTGCCCCCGGGTCGGCTTCGGTCAGGAGGCGGCGGGGGTGTGGTCGGACTTGTAGATGTCCGGTTCGAGGTAGATCACGCGGGCGATCGGGACCGCGGTGCGGATGCGGGCCTCGGCGGCGTTGATGGCGTTGGCGACCTCGGCCGCGGTGTCGTCGTGCTGGACGGCGATCTTGGCCGCGACGAGGAGCTCCTCCGGGCCCAGGTGCAGGGTCCGCATGTGGATGACGCGGGTGACGGTGTCCCCGTCCACCAGCGCGGCGCTGATCTTTGCGACCTCCTCCGGCCCGGCGGCCTCGCCCAGGAGGAGGGACTTCGTCTCGGCGGCCAGGACGATCGCGATGAGGATCAGGAGCGTGCCGATGGCCACGGTGCCGATGCCGTCCCACACGCCGTTGCCGGTGAGCAGCGCGAGGCCGACGCCGACGAGGGCGAGGACGAGGCCGATGAGGGCGCCGGCGTCCTCCAGGAGGACCACCGGCAGCTCGGGTGCCTTGGCCCGCTTGATGAACTGCCCCCACGACAGCCCGCCGCGCAGCTCGTTCGACTCCTTGATGGCCGTCTTGAACGAGAAGCCCTCCGCGATGACCGCGAAGACCAGGACGCCGACGGGCCAGTACCAGGCCTCGATCGCGTGCGGGTGCTTGATCTTCTCGTAGCCCTCGTACAGGGCGAACATGCCACCGACCGTGAAGAGCACGATGGAGACGAGGAAGGCGTAGATGTAGCGTTCCCGCCCGTACCCGAAGGGGTGTTGCGGCGTCGCCTCGCGCTGGGCCTTCTTGCCGCCGAGCAGCAGCAGCCCCTGGTTCCCGGAGTCGGCCAGCGAGTGGACGCTTTCCGCGAGCATCGACGACGAGCCGCTGAAGACGAAGGCCACGAACTTGGCTGCAGCGATGGCGAGGTTGGCGGCGAGTGCCGCCACGATCGCCCTGGTTCCGCCCGACGCGCTCATGGGTGGTGGGTGTCCCTTCGTCCTCGGTACGGCTCTCCCCGGCCGGGGCACCGTGCTACGGCCGCACATTCTTGCAGCCGCCGCCGGCGGGCCCGCCGTCAGACGACGACGGTGGCCCGGAAGACGGTGCCGGCCCCGGAGAGTTCGACGGTCTCGGCCGCCGGTACGAAGACGGATTCGCCGGGCGCCAGGATCGTTTCGCCCGCCTTCGGGCGGCCCGTGGTGCACAGCAGGATCTGCGGGGCGCCGGCGGGCAGGGTGCGCGGGGCGGCTCCGTCGGCGAGGGCGAAGCGGGAGAGCCGGAATTCGTCGATGGGGGACTCGTAGACCTCCTCGCCGTCGCCCTCGGGGCGCAGGATCGCGGGATCGCCGTAGTCGAAGCGGACGATCCGCAGCAGCTCGGGCACGTCCACGTGTTTGGGGGTGAGGCCGGCGCGCAGCACGTTGTCGGAGTTGGCGAGCAGTTCGACGCCGAGGCCGTCGAGGTAGGCGTGCGGGACGCCGGCGCCGAGGAACATCGCCTCGCCGGGCTGGAGCCGTACGTGGTTGAGGAGCATGGCGGCGATGACGCCGGGGTCGCCCGGGAAGTGGTGGACGAGGGTCGCGTACGGGGTGTACGGGCCGCCGAGCCGGTCGGCGGCGGCCGCGGTCTCGGCGACGGTGCGGGCCATCTCGCTGCGGTCGGCGGTCAGTACGGCGGTGAGCATCTCGCGCAGGGCCGCGTCCTCGGGGTGGGCCCGCAGCAGGTCCACGTACGGCTTGAGGGAGTCGACCTCGAGGCCGGCGAGGAGTTCGGCGGCCTCCTGCGGCGGGCGGAAGCCGCACAGGCCGTCGAAGGGGGTGAGCGCGCAGATCATCTCGGGCTTGTGGTTGGGGTCCTTGTAGTTGCGGTGGGGGGCGTCGAGGGGGATGCCGCGGCGTTCCTCGTCGGCGTAGCCGGCGCGGGCCTGGTCCAGGTCGGGGTGGACCTGGAGGGAGAGCGGGGCGCCGGCGGCGAGGATCTTGAAGAGGAAGGGCAGGCGGGGGCCGAACCGGGCGACGGCGGCGGCCCCGAGCTCGCGCTCGGGGTCGGCGGCGATGACGTCCGCGAGGCTGGTCGGGCCGGCGCCGCGGTCGATGCGGGAGGGGGCGCCGGGGTGGGCGCCCATCCACAGTTCGGCCTGGGGTTCGCCGGTGGGCGCGATGCCGAGCAGCCCGGGGATCGCGGTGGTGGATCCCCAGGCGTAGGGGCGGATCGTGTTGGTCAGGCGGTCCATCTTCGTCCGTCTTCCTGGATGAAGGGCCGGCACGGTGGCGTGCTCAGCCGTGTCCCCCGCTGGCCAGAGCCAGGTATGCGGTGGCGAAATCCGTGACGGCGAGGAGCTCGGCGAGCTGTTCGAGGTCGCTGCCCTCCTCGGGTTCGAGCTCGCTGATGGCCGTGTCGTGGCTGAGGGCGAGTTCGCGGGCGGCGGGGGCGGCGGTGAGGCCGCCGGTGGGCCGGTCGCGCAGCAGGACCACGCGGGCGCGCAGGGCCTGGGGCTCCTCGACCCGGTCACGGAAGAAGTCGTCGGGGTCGGCGCCGGCCGCGAAGGAGCCGGCGAGCAGGACGCCGTGCCGGGGCAGGGCCTCGGGGAGGTCGGCGGCCAGGGCGGGGCGGCCGGCGAGCTCGGCGAGGGTGGCGGCGAAACGGCGGCCGGCGGGGCCGGCGCCGGCGCCCTCGCTCCAGATGAGCGGGAGGGAGTCGGCGAGCTCGGCGGCGAGGGTCTTGGCGGGGTTGGAGTAGGTGGCGATGGCCGGTCCGCAGCGTTCGGCGGTGCGGTCGAGGCGGTCGGCGACGCGCTGGAGGGTTTCGGGGGCGGCGTCGATGAGGCCGACTTTGTCGAGGAGCAGCAGGAGCGGGGTGAGCAGGGCCCACAGGGCGCCGGGTCCCGCGGCGGCGGATTCGTCGTACTCCTGGTACGGGGCCTTGGCCATCGGTACGAGGAGCCCGTGCGCGCCGTCGACGGCCTCGCTGAGGGGGGAGCGTTCGGGGGCCACGGCGACGACGGTGCAGCCGCGCCGGTAGGCCTGCTCGGCGAGGAGGGAGAGGCCGGGTTCGGTGCCGTCGGTGGTGGCGAGGAGGAGCAGGTCGACGGGGCCGGCCCAGCCGGGCAGGGTCCAGCGCAGGGCGCCCGCGGCGTGGGCGACGCCGGTGGGGTGCAGGCGGGTGACCGGGGCGGAGGCGCCGGCGAGGGCGCCGAGCAGGTCGGCGACGCCGGTGGCGGCGGTGCCGGGGCCGGCGATGAGCACGGCGCGGGGCCGGCCGTCGGGGCGCAGTTCGCCGAGGCCGGCCTCGGAGGAGTGCCTGGCGGCGGTGCGGACTCTGGCGCCGGCCTCGGCGGCGCCGCGGAGCAGGCCGCGGCGGTCGGCGCGGGCGAGCTCTTCCGGTGCGTCGAGGAGCGTCTCGTCGAGCATGGCGGCCTCCGGCTGGGTCAGAAGGGCGGGCGACTCGGTTGCCTTGTGCCTGCGGCGCGTCGGCATCAGTTGTACCCGGTGTTCCGGTGGGCATCCGGCGTTCCGGTGGGCCCGTGGGCGGGTGTGTCCCGGCGGACCGTGGCCCGGGGGTACCCGGTGTCCCCGTGAGCCCCGGGGCACCTGGTGTCCCGCGGGCCCGGAGGCCCCGGAGTACCTCCGGTGTCCCGGCGGCCCCATGGGCACCCGGTGGTCCCTGGCGCCCGGTGTCCCGGTGGGTCCGTGGCGCCCGGTTCCCGTGGGCCCGGTGGGCCCTGGGCACCCGGTGTCCCGCTGGATCCGGTGGGCACCCGGTGGTCCGTGGGCACCCGGTGGTCCGTGGGCACCCGGTGGTCCATGGGCCACCCGGTGCCCCCTGAGCCGGTGGGCTGGGGCCCGGTGAGCGATGGGTCCCGTTGGCGGTGGTGGGGCGGGTCGGGTGGCTGCCGTGGGGTACGGCGGCCTCCCGGGCCGGGGCAGGCGGGTCAGGCGGGGCGGCGGGCCTCGTCCACGAGGAGGACCGGGATGCCGTCGCGGACCGGGTAGGCGAGGCCGCAGTCCTGACCGGTGCAGATCAGCTCGGGAGCCGTCTCGTCGGCCGACTTGTCCTCGAGGGGCGAGTGGCAGGCGGGGCAGGCGAGGATCTCCAGAAGGCCGGCTTCGAGCGGCATGGGGGCTTCCCTTCGAACATGCGGATTGGGCGAGGTCAGCGTACCGCCGGGCCGCGTCTCGCGCGGCCCGGCGACAGGGCGCGTTACGCCTTGACTAGGCGCGGACCAGTGCGAGGACCTCGTCGCGGACCTGGGCGAGGGTCCGGGGGTCGCGGGCCTCGACGTTGAGGCGCAGCAGCGGCTCGGTGTTGGAGGCGCGCAGGTTGAACCACCAGTCGGCGGAGGTGGCGGTGAGGCCGTCCAGTTCGTCGAGGGTGATGCCCTCCCGGGAGCCGTACGCGGCCTTGACTGCGGTGATGCGGGCGGCCTGGTCGGCGACGGTGGAGTTGATCTCGCCGGAGCCGGCGTAGCGGTCGTAGGAGGCCACGAGCTCGGAGAGGGTGCCGTCCTGGCCGCCGAGGGCGGCGAGGACGTGGAGCGCGGCGAGCATGCCGGTGTCCGCGTTCCAGAAGTCCTTGAAGTAGTAGTGCGCGGAGTGCTCGCCGCCGAAGATGGCGCCGGAGCGGGCCATCTCCTCCTTGATGAAGGAGTGGCCGACGCGGGTGCGCACGGGCGTGCCGCCGTGCTCGCGGACGACCTCGGGGACGGACCAGGAGGTGATCAGGTTGTGGATCACGGTGCCGGTGCCGCCGTTGCGGGCGAGTTCGCGGGCGGCGACGAGGGCGGTCACGGCGGACGGGGAGACGCCCTCGCCGCGCTCGTCGACGACGAAGCAGCGGTCGGCGTCGCCGTCGAAGGCGAGGCCGAGGTCGGCGCCCTCCGCCTTCACGCGGGCCTGGAGGTCGACGAGGTTCTTCGGGTCGAGCGGGTTGGCCTCGTGGTTGGGGAAGGTGCCGTCGAGCTCGAAGTACATCGGTACGAGCTCCAGCGGCAGGCCCTCGAAGACGGTGGGGACGGTGTGGCCGCCCATGCCGTTGCCCGCGTCCACGACGACCTTGAGCGGGCGGATCGCGCTCAGGTCCACCAGCGACTTCAGGTGCGCGGCGTACCCGGCGAGGGTGTCCTTCCCGCTGACGGTGCCGGGGACGGTCCCGGCGGGGGCGGCCGGGGCGCCGCCCAGGTCGGACCAGGTCTCGACGAGCTCGCGGATCGCCGCCAGGCCCGTGTCCTGGCCGACGGGGGCCGCGCCGGCCCGGCAGAGCTTGATGCCGTTGTACTGCGCCGGGTTGTGCGAGGCGGTGAACATCGCGCCGGGCAGGTCGAGGATGCCGGAGGCGTAGTACAGCTGGTCGGTGGAGCACAGGCCGATCAGGGTGACGTCCGAGCCGCGGGCGGCGGCGCCGCGCGCGAAGGCGTCCGACAGGGCGGGCGAGGAGGGCCGCATGTCGTGGCCGACGACGATGGCGGTGGCGCCGGTGATCTCGACGAAAGCGGCCCCGAACAGTTCGGCCAGCGACTCGTCCCACTCGTCCGGCACGACGCCCCGTACGTCGTACGCCTTGACGATGTTCGAAAGATCTGCGGCCACTGCCTGCCCTCCTGAAGCTCCTGTGCGGTGGAGCCAACCTACAGGGCAGGCGGAAGCGCCCTTCAGGCCGTCAGGCCGGGGTCAGGCGGTCAGCCTGGTCAGGAGGTCAGGAGTCGGGCGAGCGCAGGACGCGCAGGTGCCCGCGCCGGGTCTCGCCGCCGGGCCGCTGGCCGCTCGGGGCGGATCCGCCGGCCTCGGCCGCGCGGTCGTGCGGCCGGGCGGCCTCCCGTACGGCATTGGCCAGGGCTTCGAGGTCGTCGCCGCTGGGGCGCGAGGGCGCCGACCCATCGGTCAGGCGCACGACCTCCCAGCCGCGCGGGGCGGTCAGGCGCTCGGAGTGCTCGGCGCATAGGTCGTAGCAGTGGGGTTCGGCGTACGTGGCGAGCGGGCCGAGGACTGCGGTCGAATCGGCGTAGACGTACGTCAGTGTCGCGACGGCAGGGCGGCCGCACGCAGTGCGCGAACAGCGACGTACAAGGCTCACGACGTTGGACGGTACCGCACTCTTGACCGGGCCGCGACGACTCTCCCGCAGGTCACTCCCCCGTGTCGCCCCGGCGACGGGGCCCGGCAGGTCCGGAAAGGCCCCGGTCGGAGCCTGTTCGAGGGCTACCCTGCGGGGGTGACCGACAGTCCTCCGCCGCCTCCTTCCTCGCTCCCGCCGCCGCCCGCGGCGCCGCCCGCCGGTCCGCCCGCCGGCCCCCCGGCCGAGCCCCGGCCCCGCCGGCGCGACCGGCACGGGCGCGGGATGCGGGGGCCGATCGCCCCGCCGCAGGTGCCGCTGGCGGCGAGCCGGGCGGAGCTCTTCGGCGATCTCGTACGGGAGTCCGTGGAGCGGCTGGAGCGGCGCTGGCCGCAGCTGGCGGAGGTGGAGTTCCTGGTCCAGGACGTACCGGGGCCGCCGGGCGGCCCGGATGCCGGGTGGAACGACGAGGCGGTGCCGCTCGGGGCGCTGTCGGAGGCGGCGGGGCCCGGGCGGCCGGCGCGGATCGTGGTCTTCCGCCGGCCGGTGGAGATCCGGACGAAGACCCGGGACGAGAAGGCGCTGCTCGTCCACGAGATCGTGGTGGAGCAGGTCGCGGAGCTGCTGGGGCTGTCCCCGGAGACGGTGGACCCGCGCTACGGGCAGGACTGACCGGCTCCGGGGAGCGGAGGACCCGAGCCGGAGCCGGCCGGAGGGCCCCGCCTAGCGGGTGAGGACCGTCAGGTCCTGGACCGCCCGCGGGACCGGCACGTTCGCGTGGTCGTCCGACAGCGTCTGCACGGTGAACATCGGGATGCCCTCGTGCGGCAGCGTCAGGGTCCGGGCCGCGTGGACCGGGCCGCCGGAGAGGGTCTCGACCGTCAGCGCGTACGCGCCCTTGGCGCCGGCCGGGGCCAGGGCCACGAGCTGCGTGGTGCCCGCCTTGACGGTGACCTCCTTCGACGCCGCCTCACCCGCCTCGGTGCCCGGCGAGGCCGTCACCTTCACCTTCGCGTCGGCGCCCACGGCGGTCAGGGACAGCACGGTCGCGTTCTCGTCGGCCCGGTCGTCGGCGACGGTCGCCCGCGGCCCGACGGGGCCGGACGCGGCGATGAAGCCGAGCTCCTGCTTGGCGCCGGTGCCGCGGACCACGTGCAGCGCGGCCACCACCGGGACGGGCTTCTTCTTGTCGGCCGGGGCCAGCACCAGCGAGCCCGCCTCGCCGCGGGTCACGTCCTTGAGGTCGAGGGTGGCCGTCATGCCCGCCTTGACGTGCAGCTGCTCGTTGCCGGCCGGGCTGATGGAGCCGTTCGGCCCGGCCAGCTTCACGGTCAGGTCGGCGTCCTCCTCGCCGGGGGCGAAGGCCACCAGCCGTACGGAGGCGGCGTCGGCCGGGATCCCGGGCAGGACGAGCGAGCCGGCCGGGTCGGCGGAGGCGGGCAGCCAGTCCGCGCCGACGCCCTCCTCGCCGACCTGCACCGAGGCGCCGACGCGGCCCGCGCGGGTGGTCACGTGCGCGGCGACGTCCGCGAGCTGCGCGCCGGGGGTGAGGGAGGCCAGCGAGACCGCCTTGGTGGAGCGGGGGTCGATCCGGATGTTCTCGCCGGTGCCCGCCTCGGACTTCACCGCGCCGTCCGGGCCGAACAGCTTGATGTCGATCACGGCGGCGGTGTCGTCGGGGTTGGTGAGGTGCACGTAATCCTCGCGCCCCTTGGCGGTGCTCGCGCCGGGGAACCAGAAGTCGGTGCCGGGCGCGGTGCAGCCGACGCCGAGCAGGCCGCGCGCCCGACCCACGGAGACCTTGGTGGTCTGCTGGGCGGTCCAGCCGGGGGCGAGGATCCCGTCGGCGGTGCCGGCGAGGCCCGGGGCCTCGGCTCCGGAGGCGCTCGCGCCGGCGGGCTTGCCGCGCTCCTTGAGCTCCAGGACGGGCTTGGCCTCCTTGGTCGCGCCGAGGAGGCGGGCGGTGCCCTTGCCGCCCCCGGCGGCGCCGGGGGTGATAGCCGTGTACGTGGTCTCGGCGATGTCGGAGGAGCTGGGCGCCGGGCAGACCAGCGCGGACCGCTCGACCGGCATCCGGGCCGCGGCCGCCTTCCCGGCGTCGGCGGCCGGGGCGGCGGGCGCGGTCAGGTGGGCGATGCCGGCCGCTGCGGCCAGGGCTGCGGCGACCGCCGCGAGCGTCAGGGGTGCGCGCTGCTTCACTGCTGGGGGCTCCCGTCGGGACGCGGGTCGTGCTGCTGTCCGTAGGTCCCGTACGGCTGCTGGTCGTACGGGTAGGGATACGGCTGGTGGGGCTCGTGGGGCTGTTGGGGCTGCGGGTAGGCCTGCTGGTCGTGCGCGTACGGGTACTGCCCGGGGTCGGCGGCCTGCGCGGGGACGTACGGCTGGGCGGCGGGCCGGCCGTAGGCGTCGTAGCCCTGGCCGCCCTGGCCCTGCTCGCCGTACGCCGGGTCGCCGTACGCCGGGTCGCCGTACCCGGGGTAGCCGTCCTGGTACGCGTACGCCTCGTCCCCGTACGACGGCTGCGCCGGGATCCCCGCGTACGGATCGGCCACGGCCCCCGCGCCTTCGGCGGCAGCGGCGGCGGCCGGGGCGGCGGAGCCGGCATCGGCGCGCAGCCTGCGGGCCCGGCGGCCCTCGCCGGCCCCGTCGGCGCCGGGCCCGTCGGCGGCCGAGGCCTCCTCCTCCGGCAGGTCGTCGTCGAGGCGGGCGCGGCGGCCGGGCAGGGCCATCACGAGCAGGACCAGCGCGAGGGCGCCCTGGGCCCAGTGCCAGGCGGTGCGGGGCAGGGAGTCCTCGTGGACCAGGTCGAGGCGGCCGCCGGCGGCGGGCAGTTCGAAGCCCTGCGCCCAGCCGTCGAGGGTCTTGGCCTTCAGCGGCTTCCCGTCGAGGGTGGCCTTCCAGCCGGGCGCGGCGCGGTCGGCGATGCGCAGGGTGCGGCCCGCCTCGCCGGCCGGGATCTTGGTGTGGGCCTCGACGGGGCCGGAGGCGACCGGCAGGGGTGCCTCGCCGGTCTTGCCGGAGAGGATGACGGCGCGGGCGACCTGGCGGTCCACGCGCCACAGGGCGCTTCCGTCGAGCTGGCTCATCCGGCTGAGGCCGGGGGTGGCGTCGAGGACGCGGTGCATCTGCTGCGGGGCGCCGTCGCGGACCAGGATGTAGCGGATCGCGAAGCCGCTGAGCTGGTCGGTCTGGTCGGCCCCGGAGCCGGCGACGAGGCTGGAGACGACCTTGTCGAGCCGGGGGCTGCTGCCGGCCTCGGCGGCGAGCTCGGCGTCGCCGAGGCCGGCGCCGGAGCCGCGCACCAGGGCGTAGGAGACGGTGGCGGGCGAGGTGCCGCCGAGGACGAGGGTGCGGGCCTGGTCTCGGGTGCCGCCCTCCTCGGCGACGAACGCGGGCACCTGGACGGGGTCGCGCCGCTGGAGCGGTCCGGCGGCGCCGCCGATCATCCAGCCGGCCGCGCCGAGCAGCGGGCCGGCGGCGGCCGCGAGGGCGATCAGGGCGGCCACGGGCTGGCGCCAGCCGAAGCTGCTGGCGGCGACGCGCTCCTTGGCCCCGTCGGCGCCGATCGCGGCGGCGGCGAGCAGGGCGAGCCCGTACACGAGGGTGGCGGGCCCGGCCCAGCCGGTGCGGTTCAGGACGACGGCCAGGGCGAGGGCGGCGAGGGCCGCGGCCCAGGCGGTGCGGACGGCGGCCTGCCGCTCGGCGCGCACCAGGGCGGCGAGGGCGGCGAGGACGATGCCGAGGAGCAGCAGCCCGCCGGGGGCCTTGGGGCCGCCGGGGCTCAGGCCGAGGAGGTCCAGGGCGGTGGCGGAGCCGGCCCCGTAGGGCAGTCCGGCCTCGTCGAGGAGCCGGCCGGGGTGCAGGAGCAGTCCCGGCGCCCAGGGGGCGAGGACGAGGAGGGGGACGGCGAGGGCGGCGAGCAGCCGCGGCCCGTAGGCCTTCCACGCGGCGCGGCGCCGTACGAGCGCGGCGGCTCCGAGGACGGCGCCGAGCACCCACACGACGGGGGTGAAGGCGGTGGCCAGGGTCACCAGGAGGGTGTACGTCCACACCGCGCGCCAGGTGCCGCGCTGCTCGGGGGTGCCCTCGGGGCCGCCTGCGAGACCGCAGGCGGCGACGGCGGAGCGGGCCAGCAGCGGCAGCAGGATCGCGAGGACGGCGGTGCCGAGGCGGCCGCCGGCGAGGGCTCCGGTGACGGCGGGCAGGAAGGCGTAGGCGACGGCTGCCCAGGCGCGCAGCAGCCGGGACTCCACCAGCGGCCGGGAGGCGAAGTAGGCGGTGAGTCCGGCGAGCGGGACGGAGCAGACGAGGAGCAGGGTCAGGGCAGCGGCGGTGGAGCCGAACAGGAGGGTGGACAGGGCGCCGAGGACGGCGAGGTAGGGCGGGGCGGCGGCGGTGGAGCCGGTGCCGACGGGCTGCCAGTCCTCGGTGTAGCGGCGCCACAGGTCGAGTCCGCTGTCGGGGGCGGGCAGCAGGGCGCCGCCCATGAGGGAGCCTGTGCCGAGCAGACCGCGGCAGGCGATGACGGAGACCAGCAGGAGGAGGGCGAACAGGACGGGCGCGGGGTTGCGGGCGATCCGCTTCAGGCGGGCGAACTGCTCGATCTCGAGGTAGTCGGCGTCGTCGCCGCCGGGGCCGGATTCGACGGCTCCGCCGTGCCGGCCGAGGGCGGGGCCGTCGGTGTCGCGGCCGCTGCCGACGTACCCGGCGAGCTGTTCGGCGCCGGCGCGCAGGGTGGCTCCGGGCGGCGGGAAGAGGGGGCGCAGTTCCTTGGCGGGGACGGCGGGGCGGCCGCGGCGGCGGCGCGCGGCGAGGATGCGTTCGGGGCGCAGCAGGGTGGCGAGGAGGCCGGTGATCTCGTCGACGGCCTGGCCGGGGGCCTTGCCGACGAGGTAGCCGAGGGTGCGCAGCACGGTGCCGAGGAGGAGGCGCACCAGGACGTACGGCAGGGCGGGGCCGGAGGTGTTGGCGAGCATCGTGTAGACGGCGCCGGCCTTGTCCACGCGGTGCGGGCCGACGGCCGTGCGGCCGGCGCAGTCGACGGTGCGGCGTTCGCGGGCGGCGGCCTCGGCGTGGCGCAGGACGGCGTCGGGGGCGACGAGGACGGTGTGGCCGGCGCTCTGGGCGCGCCAGCACAGGTCGACGTCGTCGCGCATGAGGGGCAGGCGGCGGTCGAAGCCGCCGAGGGCGTCGTAGACGTCGCGGCGCACGAGCATGCCGGCGGTGGAGACGGACAGGACGCCGCGGACCTGGTCGTGTTGGCCCTGGTCCTGTTCGCGGCGGTCGAGGCCGGTCCAGCGGCGGCCGCTGCGGGCGATGGTGACGCCGGCTTCGAGGAGCTGCTTGTCGTCGTACCAGCCGCGCAGCTTGGGGCCGATGACGGCGGCGTCGGGGTTTTCCTCGGCGACGCGCAGGAGTTCGGTGAGGGCGTCGGGCTCGGGGGCGCTGTCGTCGTGGAGCAGCCAGAGCCACTGGACGGGTTCGCCGTGGGGGAGTTCGGGCAGGTCGTAGGTGTCGTCGCGCCAGGTGCGGCTGACGGGGTCCCAGCCGCTGGGGCGCTTGAGGTAGGGGAGGTCCTCGGGGGTGGGGGTGCCGGCGCTGCGGGCGGCTTCGTCGACGGCGGCGCCGAAGCCGGTGCGGCGGGCGAGGTGCAGGACGCGGTCGTCGCCGAGGGCCTCGGCGAGCAGGCGCGCGGAGTCGTCGGCGCTGCCGGTGTCGGCGGCGACGTGGTTCTGCGCGGGGCGTTCCTGGCCGAGGAGGCCGGCGAGGGTCCGGGGCAGCCAGCGGGCGCCGTCGTGGGCGACGAGGACCGCGGTGACGACGTGCCGGGGGAACTCAGGGGTGGCGGCAGCCTGGTAGGAGGCCGTCGACTGGCTGTGCAGGGACATCGCTCTACTGGCCCTCCGGCCTGGGGGTCCCCTCCGGGCCGTGCCGGGGGGAGGGGTCCGGGGGTGGTGTGCCCTCGGAGGCTGCTGGACAGCGCCCCACACTAACGGCTGGGAACACGCCGGTCCGCCTCCTGCGGGGAAGGTGCAGGAGGCGGACCGTGTGTGTGCTTGTGGAGTTGTGCGGAGTGCTCGTGCGCGGTGTCGGACGCGGTGTCCGCTCGCATCGCGCCGGCGGCTGCCGGCCGGGTCAGACGGCGGCCTTTTTCAGGCGGCGGCGCTCGCGCTCGGACAGGCCGCCCCAGATGCCGAAGCGCTCGTCGTTGGCGAGGGCGTATTCGAGGCATTCGGAGCGGACTTCGCAGGCGAGGCAGACCTTCTTGGCCTCGCGGGTGGAGCCGCCCTTCTCGGGAAAGAAGGACTCGGGGTCGGTCTGGGCGCACAGCGCGCGCTCCTGCCATCCGAGCTCTTCGTCCGCTTCCTCGACCAGCAGTTCCTGAAACAGCTCGGTCATGTGCGCCCCTCGCTCTGTCTGTGCATCCCCGTGGTGGTGTCGTCACTCATCGCTACGTAACGACACGAGTGAAATTACAAGTGGGGGGCTCCGAAGCAGTCAAGCCGGGATCTGCTATTGGGGCCCTTATTCACTCTGCGGAACCAAGGCTATGCAGAAAGTGTTCATATCGCCAAAAATCGTGACAGTTGCCACGGGTGCTGCCGCGGCCGCGCTCATTCGCGATCGACGCGTGGCCCGTGGGTGCGGTTGCGATCAAGCCGGAGAAGCGGCGCAGATCACATTCCGATCACGAGTTGGGTCGGCGGGTTTGAACGCTGTCGCAGTGCGACTTGCAGCCGCATCTCCCCGGTGCCGGCCTGCACAAACCTTTCTCCGACCGGGTTAACCGGATCAGGTGGAACTTTCCTCCCAAACCGGCCATTGGGTTGACAGTCCGGCCTTGCACCCGCTCTCCTTGTTCCCATGTCAGTGACCGCAGCCGCCACCCGGACCCCCATTCGTGGGTTCCTGCGCGCTGCCCAGGTTCGCTGTTGCTGTTGCTGCTGTTGATGCCTTCGGAGCCCCTCGGCTCCCCTGAGCTCCGGCCACCCCCACAGCGACCGCCGCACCACTGACACCCGTCGAGGACCCCCCACGATGAGCAACCTCACCGTCGCCGCCGCCCCCGCACACGCCGCTCCCGCGACCACGGAGAGTGACCTCCAGATCGCCGGTGACATCCTCGCCGTCCAGCACCTCCTCCAGCCCGCCCGCGAGCACCCGGCCACCGTCGCCGAGTTCGTCGGCCTCGCCCGCTCCATCGCCGAGGACCGCGCGAGCTGGCAGCACCTCGTCCGCTACGACGCCACCACCCGCTGGTACCACCGGCTGCGCACGGGCCCCGGCTACGAGGTCTGGCTGCTGAGCTGGGTCCCCGGCCAGGGCAGCGGCCAGCACGACCACGGCGCCTCCTCCGGCGTCCTGACCGTCCTCGAAGGCGAGCTCACCGAGCACAGCCCGCGCGGCCCGCTCACCCTGGGCGCCGGCTCCCAGCGCGTCTTCGCCCCCGGCTACGCCCACGAGGTCGTCAACGACACCCTCGACGGGGCGGTCAGCCTGCACGTGTACTTCCCCGGCCTGACCGAGATGCCGATGCACAACTGCTCCCCGGCCCGCACCGAGGCCGTCTCGGTCTGAACCGCACCCGCCTGACACCAGCCTGCGGCTGACAGTCCACCCGTCGCCCGACCACCACCCCTCATACGACAGCCTGCGGCTGACAGTCCCACCCGTCGCCCGACCACCACCCCCCATACGACAGCCTGCGGCTGACAGACTGTCTGCATGCGCATTGTTGTTCTGGCCGGCGGCATCGGCGGCGCCCGTTTCCTGCGCGGACTGAAGTCCGCGGCTCCCGACGCGGACATCACCGTCATCGGCAACACCGGTGACGACATCCACCTGTTCGGGCTGAAGGTGTGTCCCGACCTCGACACCGTGATGTACACCCTCGGCGGCGGCATCAACGAGGACCAGGGATGGGGGCGTGCCGAGGAGTCCTTCACCGTCAAGGAGGAACTCGCGGCGTACGGGGTCGGACCCACCTGGTTCGGCCTCGGCGACCGCGACTTCGCCACCCACATCGTCCGTACCCAGATGCTCGGCGCCGGCTACCCGCTGAGCGCCGTCACCGAGGCCCTGTGCGACCGCTGGCAGCCCGGCGTGCGGCTGCTGCCCATGTCCGACGACCGCGTCGAGACCCACGTCGCGATCACCGACTCCGGCACCGGCGAACGCCGCGTCGTCCACTTCCAGGAGTACTGGGTCCGGCTGCGGGCCTCCGTCGACGCCGAGGCCGTCGTACCCGTCGGCGCCGAACAGGCCAAGCCCGCGCCCGGCGTGCTCGAAGCCGTCGCCGCGGCCGACGTCATCCTCTTCCCGCCGTCCAACCCCGTCGTCTCCGTCGGCACGATCCTGGCCGTGCCCGGCATCCGCGAGGCCATCGCCTCCGCCGCGGCCCCGGTCGTCGGCCTCTCCCCCATCGTCGGCGGCGCCCCCGTGCGCGGCATGGCCGACAAGGTCCTCGCCGCCGTCGGCGTGGAGTCCACCGCCGCAGCCGTGGCCCGGCACTACGGCGCCGACCTCCTCGACGGCTGGCTCGTCGACACCGCCGACGCGGACGCCGCCGCAGAGGTCGAGGCCGCCGGGATCGCCTGCCGGGCCGTCCCGCTGATGATGACCGACCTCGAGGCGACCGCCGCCATGGCCCGTGAGGCGCTGGCCCTCGCGGAGGCCTCCCGGTGAGCGTTCCCTCGTACGAGGTACGCGCCGTCGCCGGGATCCCGGAGGTCCGCCCGGGCGACGACCTGGCCCGGATCATCTCCGACGCCGAGCCGGACCTGCGCGACGGGGACGTCCTGCTGGTCACCTCGAAGATCGTCTCCAAGGCGGAGGGCCGGATCGTACGGGCCGACTCGCGCGAGGAGGCCATAGACGCCGAGACCGTACGGGTCGTCGCGCGCCGCGGCCCGCTGCGGATCGTCGAGAACCGGCAGGGCCTCGTCATGGCCGCGGCCGGCGTCGACGCCTCCAACACCGAGCCGGGCACCGTCCTGCTGCTGCCCGAGAACCCCGACGCCTCGGCTGCCGCGATCCGCGCCCGGCTGCGGGAGCTGCGCTCGGTCGACGTCGGCGTCCTCCTCACCGACACCTTCGGACGGCCCTGGCGGGCCGGGCTGACGGACGTGGCCATCGGCTCGGCCGGCGTCCGCGTCCTGGACGATCTGCGCGGCGGCACCGACGCCCACGGCAACCCGCTCAGCGCGACCGTGGTCGCCACCGCCGACGAGCTGGCCGCCGCCGGCGACCTGGTCAAGGGCAAGGCCGCCGGGCTGCCCGTGGCGCTCGTACGGGGGCTCGGTCACCTGCTCGGCGAAGGCCCCTCGGCCGCCGAGCTGGTCCGGCCGGCCGCCGAGGACCTGTTCCGCCTCGGCACCTCCGAGGCGGTACGCGAGGCGGTGACCCAGCGCCGCACGGTACGGGCCTTCACCGACGGGCCGGTCGATCCCGGCGCGGTACGCCGGGCCGTCGCCGCGGCCGTCACCGCCCCCGCGCCGCACCACACCACGCCGTGGCGGTTCGTCCTGCTGGAATCCGCGGCCGCGCGGCAGGAGCTGCTCGACGCGATGCGGGACGCCTGGATCGAGGACCTGCGGCGCGACGGCAAGCCCGAGGAGTCCATCGCCAAGCGGATCCGGCGCGGCGACGTGCTGCGCAGCGCCCCGTACCTGGTGGTGCCGTGCATGGTCACCGACGGCGCCCACCATTACGGGCACGCGCGGCGGGACGCGGCGGAACGCGAGATGTTCGTCGTCGCCACCGGCGCCGGCGTGCAGAACTTCCTGGTCGCGCTGGCCGGGGAGGGGCTGGGCTCGGCGTGGGTGTCCTCGACGATGTTCTGCCGGGACGTGGTGCGCAAGGTGCTCGGGCTGCCGGAGGACTGGGACCCCATGGGGGCCGTGGCCGTCGGCCATCCGGCGGAGCCGCCGCGGGAGCGGCCGGAGCGGACGGCGGAGCAGTTCATCGAGGTGCGCTGAGGCCGGCCGCCCACCGGGCCGGGGTCACAGCCGGCCGATGTCGCTGCGGTACATCCGCGGTGCGCGGCGCGGGGGCGTGCGGCCCGCCAGGAGGATGAGGCGGGCCGCGCGGTGGCGCTGGCCGGCGTACGGGGCGAGCAGTTCGAGCATGGCCGCGTCGTCGGCGTCCCGGTCGCCGGCGAGGGCGTAGCCGATGATGCCGGGCAGGTGCAGGTCGCCGGTGGTGACGGCGTCCGGGTCGCCGTTGGTGCGCTGGAGGGTCTCGGAGGAGGTCCACGGTCCGATGCCGGGCACGGCCTCCAGCCGGGCGGCGGCCTGCCCGGGCGGCATCGCGGCGGCCTCCTCCAGGCGGGCCGCGACACGGGCGGCCCGGACGATGGTGGCCGACCGCTTGGCGTCGACGCCGGCCTTGTGCCAGTCCCAGGACGGGATCATGGCCCAGGTCCGGGCGTCGGGCATGACGCGCAGCCCCAGCCCGTGCGGGCCGGGAGCGGCCTCACCGTGCCACTGGACCAGGCGGCGCCAGGCCCGGTACGCCTCGTCGGAGGTGACCTTCTGCTCCAGGACGGTCGGGATCAGCGACTCCAGCACCAGGCCGGTCCGGGACATGCGCAGGCCGGGCCGGCTGCGGTGGCTGACGTGCACGAGGCGGTGGCGGGGGACGAAGGCGGCGGGGTCGTCGCCGGCCCCGAGCAGGGCCGGCAGCCCCTCCAGGATCCACTCGGCCCCCGGACCCCAGGCCTCGGCGTGCACGCGCCCGGCGGCCCGGTCGAGCGCGACGCGGAGGGTGGCTGCGCCCTGCGGTGTCCGGCTCCCCCGCCAGACGGACCCGTCGGCGGTGATCCGGAACGTGGGGTCGCCGGGCCCGCGGCGCAACGGCCCGAGCGTCAGCCCCAGGTCGAGGACCCCGTCGGGCACCCACACCCGGGCAAGCCCCGCACCGCCTCCCGGGGCCGGTCCCCCGGCACCCGCGGGCACGTCGGCCCGCCCGCCCCGCACCGCGGTACGGGAAAGAGGATCGAAGCGCCCGGCCATGACCTGAGCGTATCGCTGGGGGGGCTTGGTCCGGTGCGGGCGGGCCATCTCCCCCTCGACGGGCCGGGGGCGGGCCCGCGGCTGCCCACCCGCCACTCCGGGCGGGGCGGGGTCGGCGCTCGGCGCGATGCCAGCAGTCCGGAGGTGGACAGCGGACGGCGACCCACCGAGGGCCGGGACCTCAGCGGACGGCATCAGGGAGGGTATGGGGTTTTCCCGTCAGTCTCATCGTCCTTCCGCGTCGGGCCGGCCTGTCAAGGGCGCTCCCTTCGGTCGCGTCGCT
>NZ_JBEYXK010000123.1:0-18405 GCF_040645035.1 Streptomyces sp. NPDC046876
CAGGCGGAGCCGGGTTTCTTGGGGCGCCGCCCCAAACCCCGCGCCTCAAACGCCGGCGAGGCTGGAATGGCCCGCCCCCCGCTTCGAAGGGGATGGGGGGCCCGGCTTGCGGGCCGGGGGTGGGGGCCGGGCGGAGGGTCAGGTGGCCGGGGTGGGGTGGAGGCGGTCTTCCAGCCAGGTCGGGATGCCGCCCAGGAGGTGGAACAGGCGGCGGGCCTCGGCGCGGAGGCGGCCCGCCTCCGGTTCCGGCTCCACCTCGGCCAGGGCGGCCAGCGCCGGCGCCGTGCCGATCAGGAACCCCAGCTCCTCCCGGATCCGCAGGGACTCGGCGAAGCCCTTGCGGGCCTCGGCGACCTCCCCGTCCCGCAGAGCGAGCGCGGCCAGGTGCCGCCAGGTGAAGGACAGCAGCAGCGTGTCCCCGTGGGCCGCGGCCCCCGCGTGGGCGCGCCGGTATGCGGGCCGCGCGGACTGCGGGGCGTCGCCGAGGTGCTCGGCCACCAGGCCCCGGCGGAAGTCCAGCAGCGGCCGGGTCGGGGAGCCGGGGGACAGCAGGGCCGCCGCCCGGCCGAGGGCGGAGCGCGCCTCGTCGGCCCGGTCGCGTACGCCGAGCACCGTGGCGGCGTACGCCAGCTGCCCCCGCTCGCAGGCGGCCGCGCCCCGCTCGTCGTCGTCGCCGGCCACCGCCTCCGCGACCCGCAGCGCGTCCTCCGCCTCCGCCCAGCCCTGGCCCGTGAACAGGCACCGCTCGACCAGCAGCGCGGTGCGCTGCACGGCGGCGCCGGCGTCGTCCTGGCGGGGCGTCAGCAGGGCTGCCGCGTCGGTCCAACAACCGCGCGACCGCAGCCGCCATATCGCCCGCTGGAGGGGGTCGTCTCCCCCGGTGGTTCCGGTGCCGGACATGGCGGTCTCCGCCACATTGCCCTCCCCAAAGCAACCAAGCAGCACGTCGTTGAGCCCTGGGGCGAAATGAGAGCACGGATCGGCTGCTTCGGCCAAGGGGTCGGGTGAACTCTTTCACAAAGTCCGGACGCCTCGTCAGGGCCCGCTTCGGCCCCCTTGGCCGGAACTGCTCAGCTCATGCGCAGTGCCAGGAAGAAGTCGAGCTTGTCCTCCAGGCGGGACAGGTCCCGCGCCGTCAACTGCTCGATTCGCCCGACACGGTAACGCAGCGTGTTGACGTGCAGGTGCAGCCGGGTCGCGCACCGCGTCCAGGAGCCGTCGCAGTCGAGGAACGCCTCCAGCGTCGGGATCAGCTCGGCGCGGTGGCGCCGGTCGTAGTCACGCAGCGGGTCCAGCAGGCGGGCCGTGAAGGCCCGGCGCACGTCGTCCGGGACGAACGGCAGCAGCAGGACGTGCGAGGCCAGCTCGTGGTGGCCGGCCGCGCACACCCGGCCCGGGCGCGCCGCGGCGACCCGGCGGGCGTGGCGGGCCTCCTCCAGCGCGCCGCGCAGCCCCTCGGCGGATTGCACGGCGGCGCTGACGCCCAGGGTGAGCCGGCCGTCGTCGGCCAGGCCCGCCTGCAGCGGCTCCCGTACGGCGGCGAGCAGCTCGTCGGCGTGCAGTGCGGACTCCGGGCCCCGCTCCTCCCCGGCCTCGCCGGGCGCCGCCGGCAGCGGTACGAGGGCGATGGCCTCGTCGCCGGCGTGGGCGACCGCGATCCGGTCCGAGGGCTCCGGCCCCGAGACGGACGGGTCGACCAGAATCTCCTCCAGCAGCGACTGGGCCACCGGGCCGCCGGGGATGTCCCCGCCCTCCCAGTCCACCCGGGCCACGACGACCTGCCAGTGCGGGGCGGTGCCCAGCCCGGGCAGCAGCACCGGGGCCGCGACCCGCAGGCGGGCGGCGATCTCGGCGGGCGGGGCACCCGTCTGGACCAGCTCCAGCACCTCCTGTGCCAGGCGGCGGCGCACCGTGCGGGCGGCGTCGCGCCGGTCCCGCTCCACGGCGATCAGCTGGGTGACGCCCTGGAGCAGGTCAAGCCGCTCCGCGGGCCAGTCGCTCGCGTCGGCCTCGACGGCCAGCAGCCAGTCCGACAGCACGCTTTCGCGCACGTCACGGCCGCCCGGACCGCCCGGGCCGCGCCCGGCTCCCCTGATCGGGAACAGGGAGTAGGCAATACCCTGGATGGAGATCCGGTGCGGGCCCCTGCGCCCGGTGCGGACCGCCGCGAGGTGCTCGC
This sequence comes from Streptomyces sp. NPDC046876, assembly GCF_040645035.1. Lineage (NCBI taxonomy): Bacteria > Bacillati > Actinomycetota > Actinomycetes > Kitasatosporales > Streptomycetaceae > Streptomyces > Streptomyces sp. NPDC046876. The sequence goes on from NZ_JBEYXK010000123.1 coordinate 2,180, forward strand.
CGGCCAGTGCCGCACAGATGCCCGGCGCCAGGGGTTCGCCCGCTCCGGCGATCTGCCGGCCTGTGGGGGACAGCACCCAGGCACGCAGATCGAGGTCGGTGGTGAGCAGATCGAGCACGACGTCCGGCCCACCGCCCGCGGGGCCCGAGGTCATCAGGCGGCGGTGGCGGTCGACGACGGCTGCGAGGTCGCCCGCGCGCTCCCCGGAGACCTGCCTGACCACGTACTCGGTGATCGTGGCAAATGCAACGTCTTCGTTCACAGCGAACAGCGGGAGCCGGTTGCGCCGGCAGGCCGAAACGAGATCGTCCGGGATGTCTCCCAGCTCCGCCTCGCCCGCCGCGAGGCCGGCCACGCCCGCGCTCGCAAGGATTCGTACGAACGGCTCGGAGTCGGCTGAATTTCTTCGCCACGCCAGGCCAGTGAGGACGAGTTCGCCCCCGGTGAGGTATCGGCTGGGATCCCTCAGGTCGGTCGTCATGACGCCGCGGACCGTCCGGTCGAGTTCTTCCTCGCCGCCCAGCAGCCGCAGCCCCAGCGCCTCGGTTTCCAGCAGTGCGCGCAGCCGCATGGTGTCGCCGCCGATCTGTCTCGAATGTTGCCGTTGGAAATCGGGCAGGTCGTTGCATCCTGCCTTTCATACGAATCTACAAGACGAGGGAGGGCGCCAGCCAACTCCTTCATGGTTTCGGTGACTGCACCCGGGGGCGGGAGGGCTTGTGTACTGGCTCCACACCGCGTTAACAGCACGTGAACGACCAGTCGAGGGCCCTTCGGCCTCCTGGCTTGAAGTGAACGACCCGATTACAAGAAGAGAGCCGCACATGGACTTCCTTCGCCCCGCCAGCTGGGAGGAGGCACTCGCCGCCAAGGCCGAGTACCCCACAGCTGTGCCGATTGCGGGTGGCACCGACATCATGGTCGAGATCAATTTCGACCACCGCCGTCCGGAGTACCTCCTCGACCTCAACCGCATCGAACTGCTGCGGGAGTGGGAGGTAGGCGAGGAGGTCACCAAGCTCGGCGCCTCCGTCCCGTACACCCAGATCATGGAGAACCTGCGCGGCACGCTGCCGGGTCTCGCGCTCGCCTCGCACACGGTCGCGTCCCCGCAGATCCGCAACCGCGGCGGCGTCGGCGGCAACCTCGGTTGCGCCTCGCCCGCCGGTGACTCCCACCCCGCCCTCCTGGCCGCCGGCTGCGAGGTCGAGGTCGAGTCCGTCCGCGGCTCCCGCCTGATCCCGATCGACGAGTTCTACACCGGCGTCAAGCGCAACGCGCTCGCCGCCGACGAGCTGATCAAGTCGGTCCACATCAAGAACGCCACCGGCCCCCAGCAGTACTCGAAGGTCGGCACCCGCAACGCGATGGTCATCGCGGTCTGCGGCTTCGGCCTCGCCCTGCACCCCGACACCCGCACCGTGCGTACGGGCATCGGTTCCGCCGCCCCGACCCCGGTCCGGGCGAAGGCCGCCGAGGAGTTCCTGAACGCCGCGCTCGAAGAGGGCGGCTTCTGGGACAACGGCAAGGTCATCACCCCGTCGATCGCCAAGCAGTTCGGTGAGCTCGCCTCCGGCGCGTGCAACCCGATCGACGACGTCCGTGGCACGGCGAAGTACCGCCGTCACGCGGTCGGCATCCTGGCTCGCCGCCAGCTCGTCTGGACGTGGGAGCAGTACCGCGGCACGAACGGCCGCTCGCTTGAAGGGGCTGCGTAACCATGCGCGTCAATTTCACTGTCAACGGTCGTCCGCAGGAAGCCGACGACGTCTGGGAGGGCGAGTCCCTCCTCTACGTCCTGCGTGAGCGCCTGGGCCTGCCGGGCTCGAAGAACGCCTGCGAGCAGGGCGAGTGCGGTTCCTGCACCGTCCGCCTCGACGGCGTGCCGGTCTGCTCCTGTCTGGTGGCCGCCGGCCAGGTCGAGGGCCGCGACGTCGTGACCGTCGAGGGCCTGGCCGACTTCGCCAAGCAGCGCGAGGAGCACGGCCACTCCTGCGGTACCGGCGCGTGCGGCGGCGCCAAGGGCGTCTCCACCGACGAGGCCAAGCAGTGGTCCGCCAAGGGCACCGACTCCCAGACCGGCGAGGGCGTGGAGCTCTCCAACATCCAGCAGGCGTTCATCGACGCCGGCGCGGTCCAGTGCGGTTTCTGCACCCCGGGTCTGCTGGTCCAGGCCGACGCGCTGCTCGAGAGCAACCCGTCCCCGTCCGACCAGGACATCCGTGAGGCCCTGTCCGGCAACCTCTGCCGCTGCACGGGCTACGAGAAGATCCTCGACGCGGTCCGCCTGGCGGCCGCCCGCCAGGGAGAGGCGGTCTGACCATGGCCAACACCCGCACCGCGCCCTCCGGTACGCCGACCAACGTCACCCAGAAGCACACCAAGGGCGGCATCGGCGAGTCCACGCTCCGCCCGGACGGCACCCTGAAGGTCACCGGCGAGTTCGCGTACTCCTCCGACATGTGGCACGAGGACATGCTGTGGGGCCAGACCCTGCGCAGCCCGATCGCCCACGCCGAGATCGAGAACATCGACATCTCCGAGGCGCTGGCCATGCCCGGCGTCTACTCCGTCCTCACCTACGCGGACCTGCCCGCGGAGATGAAGAACTACGGCCTGGAGATCCAGGACACCCCCGTCCTGGCCAACGGCCGCGTACGCCACCACGGTGAGCCGATCGCCCTCGTGGCGGCCGACCACCCGGAGACCGCGCGCCGCGCCGCCGCCAAGATCAAGATCGACTTCAAGGAGCTCCCGCTCGTCACCGACGAGGCCTCCGCCCTCGCCGAGGACGCGATCCTGATCCACCCGGGCCGCGACGACCACCACTCGGGCCACGTCCCGCACCAGAACATCGTGCACCGCCAGCCGATCATCCGCGGCGATGCGGACGAGGCCGCCAAGCGGGCCGACGTCATCGTCACCGGCGAGTACACCTTCGGCATGCAGGACCAGGCCTTCCTCGGCCCGGAGTCCGGCCTGGCCGTACCCGGCGAGGACGGCGGCGTCGACCTCTACGTCGCCACCCAGTGGCTGCACTCGGACCTCAAGCAGATCGCCCCCGTCCTCGGCCTGCCCGAGGAGAAGGTCCGCATGACGCTGTCCGGCGTCGGCGGTGCCTTCGGCGGCCGCGAGGACATCTCGATGCAGATCCACGCGTGCCTGCTGGCCCTCGCGACCAACAAGCCGGTCAAGATGGTCTACAACCGGTTCGAGTCCTTCTTCGGCCACGTGCACCGCCACCCGGCGAAGCTCTGGTACGAGCACGGCGCCACCAAGGACGGCAAGATCACGCACATGAAGTGCCGGATCGTGCTCGACGGCGGCGCCTACGCCTCCGCCTCCCCGGCCGTCGTCGGCAACGCGTCCTCCCTCTCGGTGGGCCCGTACGTCATCGACGACGTGGACATCGAGGCCATCGCCCTCTACACGAACAACCCGCCCTGCGGCGCCATGCGCGGCTTCGGCGCCGTCCAGGCCTGCTTCGCGTACGAGGCCCAGATGGACAAGCTCGCGGCGAAGCTGGGCATGGACCCGGTCGAGTTCCGCCAGCTCAACGCCATGGAGCAGGGCACGATCATGCCCACCGGCCAGGTCGTGGACTCCCCGGCGCCCGTCGCCGAGCTGCTGCGCCGGGTCAAGGAGCGCCCGCTTCCGCCGGAGCGCCAGTGGGAGACCGCCGGCGAGGCCGCGGACCTGCGCGCCCTGCCGGGCGGCCTGTCCAACACCACGCACGGCGAGGGCGTCGTCCGCGGCGTCGGCTACGCGGTCGGCATCAAGAACGTCGGCTTCTCCGAGGGCTTCGACGACTACTCCACCGCCCGCGTGCGCCTGGAGGTCATCAACGGCGAGCCCGTCGCGATGGTCCACACGGCCATGGCGGAGGTCGGCCAGGGCGGTGTCACCGTCCACGCCCAGATCGCCCGTACGGAGCTCGGCGTCACCCAGGTGACCATCCACCCGGCCGACACCCAGGTCGGCTCCGCCGGTTCGACGTCCGCCTCGCGGCAGACGTACATGACCGGTGGCGCGGTGAAGAACACCTGTGAGGCCGTGCGCGAGGCGCTGCTGGAGATGGGCCGCCGCAAGAACGGCTCCTACCACCCGGCGTGGGCCCACGCGGAGCTCCTCCTCGAGGGCGGCAAGGTCGTCACCGACGGCGGCGAGGTCCTCGCGGACATCGCCGACATCCTCGAGGACGAGGCCATCGACCTCGAGCTCGAGTTCCGCCACCGCCCGACCGTCGCGTTCGACCTGGTCACCGGCCAGGGCGACGGCCACGTCCAGTACACCTTCGCCGCGCACCGCGCGGTCGTCGAGGTGGACACCGAGCTCGGCCTGGTCAAGGTCGTCGAGCTGGCGACCGCCCAGGACGTGGGCAAGGCGCTCAACATGCTCTCCGTGGTCGGCCAGATCCAGGGTGGTACCACCCAGGGCCTCGGCGTGGCGGTCATGGAGGAGATCATCGTGGACCCGAAGACCGCGAAGGTGCGCAACCCCTCCTTCACGGACTACCTGATCCCGACCATCCTCGACACCCCGACCATCCCGGTCGACGTCCTGGAGCTCGCCGACCCGAACGCGCCGTACGGTCTGCGCGGTCTCGGCGAGGCCCCGACCCTGTCGTCCACCCCGGCCGTCCTCGCGGCGATCCGGCAGGCGACCGGTCTGGAGCTCAACAAGACGCCGATCCGTCCGGAAGCCCTCACCGGCACCCTCTAGGACGGCGTCCTCCGGGGGCCGCACGGCGGCCCCCGGACACCGGACTCTCCGGGCGGTGTGATACCGGAACGTCACACTTTCAGCCACACCGCCCGGAGCTCGAAGTCCGGGGCACGGACACCGCACCGCTCGCGGTCCGTCCCCCCGGCAGTACCCCAACAGCAGGACCGGCGGCACCGTTACCCCGGCGCAGTCATCAGTACCGCAGAACCCCCGCAGTACCCGCAGTACACGCAGTAAGCAATTCGCGTCGCCTCGGGCCGTCACCCCGGGTCGTGCAGCCGAACGGCATTTCCCAAATCCCGCGATCCCCAATCTTCATGCGGGTGCCCCTTTGAACCTTGGGAGTTAGGCACCATGACCCAGTCGTCTGTGGAGCCCAAGACCACCGCGGAGGAGGCCGGCGACGGCTCTCGTACCCCCGCCGGGCGTTCTTGGCTCGACCGGTACTTTCACATCACCCATAGAGGGTCGAACATCGGCAATGAGATTCGTGGCGGCGTCACGACCTTCATGGCGATGGCGTACATCCTCCTGCTCAACCCGCTGATCCTCTCCGGCAAGGACGTCGCCGGGGACACCATGAGCCAGAAGGCTCTGATCACGGCCACCGCCTTCGCCGCCGCCCTGACCACGCTGCTCATGGGCTTCATCGGCAAGGTCCCGCTCGTGCTCGCCGCCGGACTCTCCGTCTCCGGCGTGATCTCCTCGCAGGTCGCCCCGCAGATGACCTGGCCGCAGGCCATGGGCATGTGCGTCATGTACGGCGTCGTGATCTGTCTCCTGGTCGTCACCGGCCTCCGTGAGATGATCATGAACGCGATCCCGCTCGCGCTCAAGCACGCGATCACCATGGGCATCGGCATGTTCGTCGCCCTGATCGGTCTCGTGAAGGCCGGCTTCGTCGGCAAGGGCTCCGAGTTCGGTCCCCCGGTCCAGCTCGGTTCCATCGGCGAGCTCGCCGGCTGGCCCGTCCTGATCTTCTGCGTCACCCTGCTCACCATCTTCATGCTGCAGGCCCGCAAGATTCCCGGCGCCATCCTGATCGGCATCGTCGGCGGCACCATCCTCGCCGCCATCCTGAACGCCGTCGCGGACATCGACCCCAAGGCCTGGCGCAACGGCGCCCCGGTCCTCGAGGGCTCGGCCGTCTCGATGCCCGACTTCTCGCTCTTCGGCAAGGTCGAGTTCGGCGGCTGGGGCGACGTCGGCGTCATGACCGTCGGCATGATCGTCTTCACCCTGGTGCTGGCCGGCTTCTTCGACGCGATGGCCACCATCATCGGCGTCGGCACCGAGGCCAAGCTCGCCGACGACAAGGGCCGCATGCCGGGCCTGTCCAAGGCCCTGTTCATCGACGGTGCCGGCGGTGCCATCGGCGGTCTGACCGGCGGCTCCGGCCAGACGGTCTTCGTCGAGTCCGCCACCGGCGTGGGCGAGGGCGCCCGCACGGGCCTCGCCTCCGTCGTCAGCGGCCTGCTCTTCGCCGCCTGCCTCTTCTTCACCCCGATCACGCAGATCGTCCCGGGTGAGGTCGCCTCCGCGGCGCTGGTGGTCATCGGCGCGATGATGATGCAGAACGCCCGCCACGTGGACTGGGCCGACAGCGCCACCGCCATCCCGGTCTTCCTGACCGTGGTGATCATGCCCTTCACGTACTCGATCACGCCGGGCGTTGCCGCCGGTGTCCTCTCGTACGTGGCCATCAAGATCGCTCAGGGCAAGGCCCGCGAGATCGGCGCCTTCATGTGGGTGCTGACCGGGGTCTTCCTGATCTTCTTCGCCCTCCACCCGATCGAGGCGTGGCTCGGGGTGAAGTGAGCCGGGCAGCATGATCGACCGCAGGCGTGACCGTCCGTTACGGTCCGTGATCGCCTGCGACCGGTACCTGACCCTCCACGCATCCGATACTGGAATCCGAACCTCTCCGAGGAGGCCGCAATGCTGGACATCGCCGAAGAACTGAACCGGTGGGTCGAGCAGGGACGTGATTTCGCAGTCGCCACCGTCGTGGCGGTCGGCGGGAGCGCACCCCGGCAGCCAGGAGCCGCGCTAGCCGTCGACAGCGAGGGCACGGCCATCGGTTCGGTCTCCGGCGGATGCGTGGAGGGCGCAGTGTACGAGCTGTGCCGGCAGGCGCTGGAGGACGGCGAGACCGTCCAGGAGCGCTTCGGCTACAGCGACGACGACGCCTTCGCCGTGGGTCTGACCTGCGGCGGCATCATCGACATCCTCGTCACCCCGGTCCACGCCGACTCCCCGGCCCGGGAGGTGTTCGAGGCCGCACTGGCCGCGGCCGCCCGCGGCGAGGCGGCCGCCGTGGCCCGGATCGCGGAGGGCCCGGCCGAGCTCAAGGGCCGTGCCGTGCTCGTCCGCGGCGAAGGCGGCTTCGAGGGCGGCTTCGGCGGCCACCCCGAGCTCGACCGGAGCATCGCCGAGGAGGCCCGCGCCATGCTCGACGCCGGCAAGACCGGTGTCCTGGAGATCGGCGCGGACGGCCGGCTCTGCGGAGAGCCGCTGAAGGTGCTGGTCGAGTCCAGCGTCCCGCCGCCGCGGATGATCGTCTTCGGGGCGATCGACTTCGCCTCCGCCCTGGTGCGGATCGGCAAGTTCCTCGGCTACCACGTGACGCTGTGCGACGCGAGGCCCGTTTTCGCGACGAAGAACCGTTTCCCCGAGGCGGACGAGATCGTCGTCGACTGGCCGCACCGCTACCTGGAGACCACCGAGGTGGACGGCCGGACCGTCCTGTGCGTGCTGACCCACGATGCCAAGTTCGACGTCCCGCTCCTCGAACTGGCCCTGAGGCTCCCCGTCGCGTACGTCGGCGCCATGGGCTCGCGCCGCACCCACGAGGACCGCAACCGGCGGCTGCGCGAGGTCGGCGTGAGCGAGCTCGAACTCGCCCGCCTGCGCTCCCCGATCGGCCTCGACCTCGGCGCCCGCTCCCCGGAGGAGACCGCACTGTCCATCGCCGCCGAGATCGTCGCCAACCGCCGCGGCGGCTCGGGCGCGGCCCTGACCGGCGCGCACATCCCGATCCACCCCGACACCTCGAACACGGTGATCGGCAGGATCGGCTCGGTGGCTTGAAGAGGGCAGTAGCGAGGGCGTAGCAAGGGACGTCGCAACCGACGCCGTGACGGACGTCGCAACCGACGCCGTGAGGGACGTCGCAACCGACGCCGTGAGGGACGCCGTGAGGGACGTCGTGGAAAAGGGCGCAGCCGTGAGGCTTGCGCCCTTTCGTCATTCCCCCTATTTTACCGGCCGGTAACAGCGCCTGTCCGTAACGGAGTTGAGCGGATGTCCCGGACCGCGACCGCACGCACCCCCGTCCGCACGCTGCTCGCCGTGTGCGCGCTGGCCGCGGCCACCCTCGCGGCGGGCCCGGCGCCCGGCCCGGCGGCGCCCGCCCCTGCGACTGCCCTGCAGGAGGTGCTGTTCGTCGGCAACAACTGGGAGGGCACCGCCGACGTGCTGGCCTCCACGGGGAACATGGAGCGGCTCGGCCGGATCAACATGGTCCCCGACAAGGAGGAGCGGCTCAGGGAGATCTACCTCAACCCCGTCAGACTCGGCTACTTCCTCGGGATCCGGGCCACCGCCGGCGAGGGCCACGACCAGTTCGTCGACGACATGTACACCACCCCGGACGGCTCCGCCGTGGTCGCCTCCCGGCCCAGCTTCGCCGACGTGGTCTCCATCGACGTCCGGACCGGGCGGGTCAACTGGCGCTTCCCGGTCGCCGGCTACCGCTCCGACCACATGGCGGTCTCGCCGGACGGCACCCGCGTCGCGGTCTCCGCGTCCACCGCCAACACCGTGCACGTCCTGGACATCGCGACCGGCCGCCAGGTCGGCTCCTTCCCGACGGGGGACAAGCCGCACGAGAACACGTTCAGCCGGGACGGGCGCTACCTGTGGAACAGCTCGATCGGGGACGTCACCTCCGCGCTGGACGCGCCCTGGCTGGACTGGACGAAGGGCGACCGCAAGATCACCGTGGTGGACGCGCAGACCTTCCGGACGGTCCGGGTGATCGACATGCGGGAGCGGCTGGACGCGGCCGGGCGCTCGGACCTCTCGGATGCGGTGCGGCCGATGTCGTTCAGCCCGGACGAGTCGAAGCTGTACTTCCAGGTGTCGTTCTTCAACGGCTTCGTGGAGTACGACGTGGCCGCCGACCGGGTGACCCGGATCAAGACGCTGCCGCAGAACCCGGCCACCAGTGCGGACCGGACCACCTGGGTCAACGACTCCCGCCACCACGGGATGTCCATGAGCCCGGACGGCTCGCGGCTGTGCGTCGCCGGAACGATGGACGGCTACGCGACGGTCGTGGACCGCTCGACCCTGGCCGAAGGCCCCCTGGTCCCGGCGGACAAGCCGTACTGGGCCACGGTCAACGGGGACGGCACCGCGTGCGTGATCTCGGAGAGCGGGGCCGACCGGGTCACCGCGATCGATTTCGCCACGGGGGCGAGGCGGGTCTCCGTCCCGGTGGGCGACCACCCCCAACGCGTCCGCCTGGCCCACGTCCCCCGGCCCTGGACGCCGCCGGCCCCCTGACACCTTCGAAGCCGGGTTGCCCGGGGCTCCGCCCCGGACCCCGCGCCTCAATCGCCGGCGAGGCTGAAGTTGCCGACCCTCGGCTGCGAGAGGGGGCGGCAAGGCACACGCTCCACCTGGGCTCTGCCGCCGCCTGTGGCCGGGGCCGACCAGCCCCCGCCGCCCGCCTTCGCGGCCGGGGTCCGGCAAAATCCAGCCTCGCCGGCGTTTGAGGCGCGGGGGTTGGGGCGGAGCCCCGAGAAACCCGGCTCCGCCGGGCACCGGGCTCTGCCCGGACCCTCCCCCAGACTCCGTCCGGGGGGACCCCCACTCAAACGCCGGCCGGGCTGGATGTGCTGGACCCCCGGCTTCGAAAGCGGGCGTGGCTGAAGTTGCCCCCGCTTCGGAGGCGGTGGCCTGGCCCGGGAGAGGGCGGCGTCAGGGGAAGAGGGTGAGGCGGGCCGGGGACATGCCGGGGGTGAGGCCCGTGGGCCTCGGGTGGAGGTCTTCGTCGCGGTAGCGGCGGGTGTTGCGGTGCCAGTGCAGGAGGCCCGCCATCCAGTCCTCCAGTTCGCGTACGTACGCGGCCAGGCCGGCACGTGCCCCGGCGCTCAGGCCGCGGTCCTCGTACAGCACCGGCAGTTGGTGGTCCCTGATGTGCTCGAACTCCCGCGTGCGCTGTTCCAGGAGGTCCGAGACGATCCGGAACGACTGCTCGTAGGGGATGCCGAAGAAGTTGCTCGTCACCGCCAGGTAGTTGTGGAACTGGCCCTCGACCTCGGTCTCCTTCTGGTACGAGAAGAGGTCGTTCGTGAGGGACCCGATGTCGGCGGCCGAGCTCACCAGCGAGCGCATCACTCCGTCCCGGTGGATCTCCGGCGGGACACCGTCGTCCTCGTGGCCGAGCCGGAGCAGGTACATCATCACGTGGGCGCCGAGGGTGTGGCGCCGCATGTCCGCGTAGTCCACCGGGTCGGGGATCCGGTTCACCGTGCTGTTGTCGACCTCCCAGACCCAGCCCTCCAGCATGTGGACGAGGTGGGTGCGCAGCTGGTCCCGTGAAGGCACGGGCATGTCGGCCACCGTTCTGGCCCACAGGTCCTTCAGGCTGCGCTCCATGACGGTGACCGGCTCGCGTGCCTCCTCCGGACGGACCGGGATCATGCCGATCAGCCGGTCGGTCGCGGTCCGGGCGGCGGCCGGGGCCTTCGGGGAGTCGAACACCTTGGCGTAGTAGTCGTCGGCGTACGTCCCCCACGCCATCCACTGCGCGCTGCGGTCCAGCCGCTCCGGCGTGGCGTCGGGGTCCATGCCGGCGGAGAACAGCGCCAGGTCGAACCCGATCAGCTTGGCCTCGGTCCAGATGTCGGAGCCCGGATCGCCGGGCTGCGGCCGCAGCAGCCCCATGTCCCGGCACCAGCGGACCAGTTCGCGGCGGGCCCGGTCCAGGTGCGGGTTGAGCGTGAGCGGGAACGGCATGTGGAAGTCGGGCAGCAGCGAGGGGCCCGTCTTCTCGAACGGCACGTGCGTGAACGAGCGCCGGCGCAGCTCCACGGAGCGGGGGGTGAACACCGAACGCCAGTTGACGGCGGCGGTGCCGAGCCCGCTCGGCATGAACGGCAGCGTGCGGGGTGCACGGTCGGCGGCCGTGCCCCGCGCGCCCTGGTTCATGTAGCGGCTGGAGACCAGGTGCCACTCGTGGCCGCCGGACTGCCAGTCCTGCAGCCCCTTGGCGTACGCGAGCACGGCGGCCACCTCGTCGGGGCGCAGGCCCTGCTGCGCGGCCATCGCCGGCACCTCGGCGAGGGCCGTGTGCTCGAACTGCTGGAGCCGCGAGGTCAGCAGGTCGTTCGACAGGTCGGCGGCCTCCTGGGTGGTGCAGCCGAGGAAGGTCTCCAACACCAGGACGACGTTGGACAGTTCGCCCTCCTGCTCCACCTCGCGCTGGTACGAGAAGAGGTCGTTGCGGATGTGCACCGCGTCGGAGAAGGAGTCGCGCAGCACCTGCAGCGGGCGCGTGTGCGCGACCCGGGCCGGGACCTCGGCTGTCGCGTACTCGACCAGCCCGGCGGACCAGGGGGCGCCGCCGACCTTGCGGCGCATCTCGATGTACTCCAGCGGGTTGGCCACCCGGCCGATGTCGATGTTGTGGAGCTCCCACATGGACTCGTTGAGGAGGTTCCGGGTCGACTCGGAGAATCGTTCCCGCCAGTCCATCGACATCGCCGGCACGGTCCGCGCCCACAGGTCCTTCAGCCCGGCCTCGACCGGGTTGGCCGGCTCGGGGAAGCCGTCGGCGAGGTCCATCGGCATGAATGCGGCCAGCCCGTCGAGGTACCTGCGCGCGCCCTCGCGGTCCTGGGTCCGCTTGTAGACCTCCAGGAAGTGGTCGTCGAAGAAGAAGACCCACACGTACCAGTCGGTGATCAGGTCCAGCGCGTCGCCGTCGCAGTCGGGGTGCGTGTACGAGCACAGCAGTGCGTAGTCGTGCCCGTCCAGGTCCTCCTGCTCCCAGACGCCGGAGCCCTCCAGCATCCCGAAGGAGCGGGCCCACTGCCGGGTGTGCGCCCGGGCTGCCTCCAGGTGGGGGTTCCGTCGCGCCGGATGGGGCACGTAGAAATCCGGCAGGTCAAACGGCTGGGTCACGGCGGGTCGGGCCTTTCCGTCCGAAGGTGCGGGAGGCTCGTTTCTGCAAGCCTCCCGCACGAGATCAGCACGGCCCTGCCCCCGGATCTCCCGCTACGGGGGAGAGTTCACCGCATCAGGTGATGTACGGGTCGGTCCTGACGGGCGGGTCACTCCTGACGGGCGGGTCAGTCCCCGTCGGCCTCCAGGTTGCCCTCGGTGTCCAGGTAGACCTGGCGCAGGGCCTCCAGGACCTGCGGGTCCGGCTTCTCCCACATGCCGCGGGACTCGGCCTCCAGCAGTCGCTCGGCGATGCCGTGCAGGGCCCAGGGGTTGGCCTCCTCCAGGAAGGCGCGGTTCTCCGGGTCCAGGACGTAGGCTTCCGTCAGCTTGTCGTACATCCAGTCCGCCACCACGCCCGTCGTGGCGTCGTACCCGAACAGGTAGTCCACGGTCGCCGCCAGCTCGAAGGCGCCCTTGTAGCCGTGGCGGCGCATCGCCTCGATCCACTTCGGGTTCACCACGCGGGCGCGGAAGACGCGGCTGGTCTCCTCCACCAGGGTGCGGGTCTTGACCGTCTCCGGGCGGGTGGAGTCGCCGATGTACGCTTCCGGGGCCGTGCCCCGCAGCGCGCGCACCGTCGCCACCATGCCGCCGTGGTACTGGAAGTAGTCGTCCGAGTCGGCGATGTCGTGCTCGCGGGTGTCGGTGTTCTTCGCCGCCACCGTGATGCGCTTGTACGCCGACTCCATCTCGGCCCGCGCCGGACGGCCCTCCAGTCCGCGGCCGTACGCGTACCCGCCCCACACCGTGTAGACCTCCGCGAGGTCGGCGTCGGTGCGCCAGTCGCGGGAGTCGATCAGCTGCAGGATGCCCGCACCGTACGTGCCCGGGCGCGAGCCGAAGATGCGGGTCGTCGCCCGCCGCTCGTCGCCGTGCTCGGCCAGGTCCGCCTGGGCGTGGGCCCGGACGAAGTTCTGCTCCGCCGGCTCGTCCAGCCCGGCCACCAGCCGTACCGCGTCGTCCAGCAGGCCGATCACGTGCGGGAAGGCGTCCCGGAAGAAGCCCGAGATGCGCAGGGTGACGTCGATGCGCGGACGGCCCAGCTCGTCGAGCGGGACCGCCTCCAGGCCCGTGACGCGGCGCGAGGCCTCGTCCCACACCGGGCGGACGCCCAGCAGGGCCAGGGCTTCGGCGACGTCGTCGCCCGCCGTGCGCATCGCGCTCGTGCCCCACAGCGACAGGCCCACCGACGCCGGCCACTCGCCGTTGTCGGTGCGGTAGCGGGTCAGCAGCGAGTCGGCCAGCGCCTGGCCGGTCTCCCACGCCAGGCGGGAGGGGACGGCCTTGGGGTCCACCGAGTAGAAGTTGCGGCCCGTCGGCAGCACGTTGACCAGCCCGCGCAGCGGGGAGCCGGAGGGCCCAGCCGGGACGAACTTGCCGTCCAGGGCGTCCACGACGTGCGCGATCTCGTCCGTCGTGCCGGCCAGGCGCGGAACGACCTCGCGGGCCGCGAAGTCCAGTACGGCCGCCACCTCCGCCGGGTGTCCGGCGGCGACGGACGCCACCGCGGCCGGGTCCCAGCCCGCGTCCTCCATCGCCTGCACCAGCGCCCGCGCCGTGTCCTCGGCCTCGTCGGCGGAGGTACGGGTGGCCGCGGACTCGTCCAGGCCGAGCGCCTCGCGCAGGCCGGGCAGGGCCGTCGTACCGCCCCAGATCTGGCGGGCGCGCAGGATCGCCAGCACCAGGTTCACGCGGGCCGCGCCGGTCGGGGCGCCGCCGAGCACGTGCAGGCCGTCGCGGATCTGGGCGTCCTTGACCTCGCACAGCCAGCCGTCGACGTGCAGCAGGAAGTCGTCGAAGCCGTCGTCGTCCGGGCGCTCCTCGAGCCCCAGGTCGTGGTCGAGCTTCGCGGCCTGGATCAGGGTCCAGATCTGCGCGCGGATCGCCGGCAGCTTCGCCGGGTCCATCGCGGAGATCTGCGCGTACTCGTCGAGGTGCTGCTCCAGGCGCGCGATGTCGCCGTACGACTCCGCGCGCGCCATCGGCGGCACCAGGTGGTCGACGAGCGTGGCGTGGACGCGGCGCTTGGCCTGGGTGCCCTCGCCCGGGTCGTTGACCAGGAACGGGTAGATCAGGGGCAGGTCGCCGAGCGCGGCGTCCGGCGCGCAGGCCGCGGACAGGCCCGCGTTCTTGCCGGGCAGCCACTCCAGGTTGCCGTGCTTGCCCAGGTGGATCATCGCGTCGGCGCCGAAGCCGCCGTCCTCGGCCGCGGCCTGGATCCACCGGTACGCGGCCAGGTAGTGGTGCGACGGAGGCAGGTCCGGGTCGTGGTAGATCGCGATCGGGTTCTCGCCGAAGCCGCGCGGCGGCTGGATGAGGACGAGCAGGTTCCCGCGGCGCAGGGCCGCCAGCACGATGTCGCCCTCGGGGTTGGCCGAGCGGTCCACGAACATGCTGCCGGGGGCCTCGCCCCAGTGCTCCTCGACCTGCTCGCGCAGCTGGGCCGGGAGTTCGGCGTACCAGCGCTTGTAGTCGGCGGCCGGGATGCGGACCGGGTTGCGGGCGAGCTGCTCCTCGGTCAGCCAGTCCTGGTCGTGGCCGCCGGCCTCGATCAGGGCGCGGATCAGCTCGTCGCCGTCGCCCGAGACCAGGCCCGGGATCTCCTCGGCGGGCCCGAAGTCGTAGCCGGCGTCGATGAGGGTGCGCAGCAGCTCGACGGCGCTGGCCGGGGTGTCCAGGCCCACCGCGTTGCCGATGCGGGAGTGCTTGGTCGGGTACGCGGAGAGCACCAGGGCGAGCTTCTTGTCGCCGCGGGCGATGTGCCGCAGCCGGGCGTGGCGGACGGCGATCCCGGCGACGCGGGCGGCCCGCTCGGGGTCGGCCACGTACGCGGGCAGGCCGTCCTCGTCGAACTCCTTGAAGGAGAACGGGACGGTGATCAGGCGGCCGTCGAACTCGGGCACGGCGACCTGCGTGGCCGCGTCCAGCGGGGACAGGCCCTCGTTGTTCTCCTCCCAGGCGCTGCGCGAGCCGGTCAGGCACAGGGCCTGCAGCACCGGCACGCCGAGCGCGGCGAGCGCGCCCGCGTCCCAGGACTCGTCGTCGCCGCCCGCGGAGGCGGTCGCGGGACGGGTGCCGCCCGCCGCGAGCACGGTGGTGACCACCGCGTCCGCCCCCTCCAGTTCGCGCAGCAGCTCCGGCTCCGGGGTGCGCAGCGAGGACACGTACAGCGGCATGGGCACGGCGCCGGCCGTCTCGATCGCATCGCACAGGGCGTGTACGAAGGCGGTGTTGCCGCTCATCTGGTGGGCGCGGTAGTAGAGCACGGCGATGCGGGGGGCGTCGGCGGGCGCGTCCACGGTCGGGCGCTCCAGGGCGCCCCAGGTCGGCGCGGCGGCGGGCGGCTCGAAGCCGTGGCCGGTGAGCAGCACGGTGTCGGACAGGAACCGGGCCAGGTGGTCCAGGTTGGCCGGGCCGCCGTGCGCGAGGTAGGCGTGCGCCTCGGCCGCGATGCCGATGGGGA
The DNA here is from genome assembly GCF_040645035.1 of Streptomyces sp. NPDC046876. Lineage (NCBI taxonomy): Bacteria > Bacillati > Actinomycetota > Actinomycetes > Kitasatosporales > Streptomycetaceae > Streptomyces > Streptomyces sp. NPDC046876. The sequence goes on from NZ_JBEYXK010000123.1 coordinate 17,604, forward strand.
CGGTGGAGGCCTCCATCAGCTGGGCGTCGGGGGCCTGTTCGCCGGTCAGGACGACCACCGGCCGGGTCTGATCGGGCGCCAGCAGCAGGTCCAGGCCGTCCTGCCAGGCCCGCAGGCCGCCGAGGAGGCGGACGACGACGAGGTCGACGCCGTCGAGGAGGCCCGGGAGGTCGTCGAGGGGAAGGCGGGAGGGGTTCGCGAACCGGTACGGTACGGGGCCGTCTCCGGCGGCGCGGGCGCTGAGCAGATCGGTGTCGGACGTCGACAGCAGCAGGATCATGCGGCGGCAGGCCTTCCTCGGGGTTTCCGCGCCCCGGGCAGTGAGGACGGCGGGAGTTCCTGACTCACCCGGCGGATCGCTCTGCCGGGCTCACAGTGGCGGGACCGCGCCGGATTCGCACCGGGCTTCCTCCCATGTCGCCGTCCTCGGCGATGAGCGGGCCGAGTGGCACGCCGGGCCTCATCTTAGGTGCCCTTTTCCCTGGCCGGGAGGTGGGGTGGGCCGCACCCGCCCGCGCGCCGGAGCCGCCGCCCGGCGCATCCAGCCCCCTCCCGCCCCGGAAGCCGGTGCCCGGCAACTCCGCCCCCACCCGACTTCCGCACCCGGTGCCCGGCAACTCCGCCCCACCCGACTTTCGAACCCGAGGTCCGGCGCATCCAGCCCCGCCCGGCTTTCGAACCCGGGGTCCGGCGCATCCAGCCCCGCCCGGCTTTCGAAGCCGGGGTCCGGCACATCCAGCCTCGCCGGCGTTTGAGTGGGGGTCCCCCCGGACGGAGTCTGGGGGAGGGTCCGGGCGGAGCC
>NZ_JBEYXK010000124.1:0-18336 GCF_040645035.1 Streptomyces sp. NPDC046876
CAGGGGTTACTGGGGCTCCGCCCCAGACCCCGCGCCTCAAACGCCGGCGAGGCTGGATTTTGCCGACCCCCGCGCGACAGCGAGGGCAGTGGCTGGCCGGTAGCACCGACCGGGCAGGGAGGGTCGGCGCGCGGCCCCCGCCGCGGAGGCCCACGTACGGCCGGACCGAGCCGGGACACCAAGGCAAGCCGGGCCAAGCGGCGGCCGGGCCGGCCGGGGCCCAGCCGGGACACCAAGGCGAGCCGGGCCAACTGGAGGCCGGCCGACCGGGGCCGAGCCGACCGGGCGGGACTGGGCCGGGCCGACCGGGCAGGGCCGGCCGACCGGGGGCCGAGCCGAGCAGGGCAAGGCCGGGCCGGGCCGGGCCGACCGGCGCAGGGTCGACCGGGGCCGGGCAGGGCCGGGCCCACCGCGGACGGGCGGGGCAGGGCAGGGCCGGGCCCACCGGGGCCGGGCGGGGCAGGGCCCACCGGGGCCGGGCCGGGCCGACCGGGGACGGGCCGGGCCGACCGGGGACGGGCAGGGCCGGGTCAGGGTGGGGTGGGGCGGGTTGATGTGAGGGTGAGCATGGCGCCCTCCGGGTCTCGGACCGTCACCCACCGTTCCGTCGTGCTCGAGACGATCGTGGACAGGGTCGTGCCGCCCGCCGCCGTCACCGCGTCGATCGCCTCGTCCAGATCCGGCACGCGGAAGTAGACGTGCCACCGTGGCCGGGATTCCGGGACGTGCGACGCCGCGTCGGCGACACCCCCGTTCAGCCGGGCCACCGGCTCGCCCGCCTGCCGCAGCACGACCTGGTCGTCCTCGTAGCCGACCTCGCAGCACCCGGGCCGCCCGGTGGCCCACTCCAGCACCTCGCCGTAGAAGATGGCGGCCTCGAAGGCGTCCCGCGTGCGCAGCTCCAGCCAGGCGGGCGACGGGCCCCGCCCGACGCGCCAGTCGGCGGAGACCCCGCCCTCCCAGATCCCGAAGACCGCGCCGTCCCGGTCGGCGGCGACCGCGCCCCGGCCGCCGGAGGCGAAGGAGACCGGTCCGACCGCGATGGTTCCGCTGCGCTCGCGGATGCGGTCGGCCGTCACGTCCGCGTCGTCGACGGCGAAGTACGGCGTCCAGGTCACGGCGACGGCGAGGTCGCCGGCCAGCGCCCCGATCCCGGCGACCGGGACCCCTTCCAGCTCGGCGACGGTGAACGCGTCGCCGAGGCGCGCGGGCCGGAACTTCCAGCCCAGCACCGCGCCGTAGAACTCCTGAATCAGCTGGAGGTCGCGGGCCATGAGGCTGACCCAGCACGGGGCGCCGAAGACCTCCCTCGTAGAAATCTCCACGGTGCACGCTCCGTCCTTCGTCCCGCCCATCGTCGCGTCGGCAGAGCTGCCTCGCACGTCGGGCGGCACTCGGTCACCACCATCATGCGCCCCGTACCGTCGTGTCACGGTTGATCCCGGAATATGGCGTTCTGTAGCGTTGTCGATACTGTGGGCCATGTGCCCGGCCCTCCGGGAGGTGTGCGCGGTGGCGGCGTCGACACGGACCATGGGGCCTGGGCCGGCCGGGCCGCCAGGGCCGAGACGGACGCCGCCGCGGCGCGCGGGGTGGCGGGCGGCGGAGCGGCTGGACGAGCGGCTCCCGCTGGCCGAGCTCACCCGGTCGGTGCTGCGCAAGGTCTTTCCCGACCACTGGTCCTTCCTCCTCGGCGAGCTGGCCCTGTACAGCTTCGTGGTGCTGCTGCTGACCGGGGTGTACCTGACCTTCTTCTTCGACCCGTCCATGGCGGAGGCGGTGTACCGGGGCTCGTACGCGCCGCTGCGCGGTACGCGCATGTCGCTGGCCTACGAGTCCACCCTGCGGATCAGCTTCGACGTGCGCGGCGGGCTGCTGGTCCGGCAGATCCACCACTGGGCGGCCATTGTGTTCGTCGCCGCGATCGGCGCGCACCTGCTGCGCGTCTTCCTCACCGGCGCCTTCCGGCGGCCGCGCGAGCTGAACTGGACCATCGGGGTCACCCTGTTCATGCTGGCCCTGCTGGAGGGTTTCGCCGGCTACTCGCTCCCCGACGACCTGCTGTCGGGCACCGGACTGCGCATCGCCCAGGGGATCATGCTGTCCATCCCGGTGGTCGGCACGTACGTGAGCATGTTCGCCTTCGGCGGTGAGTTCCCCGGCCAGGACATCGTGTCGCGCCTGTACCCCTTGCACATCCTGCTCGTACCGGGCCTGCTGCTGGCCCTGATCACGGTGCACGTGCTGCTGGTGTTCGTGCTGAAGCACACCCAGTGGCCCGGCCGCGGCAGGACCGGCCGCAATGCGGTCGGCCTGCCGATGTTCCCGCAGTACGTGGCCAAGTCCGGGGGGCTGTTCTTCTGCGTCTTCGGGGTACTGGCCGCGCTGGGGGCGCTGGCGCAGGTCAATCCGATCTGGGTGTACGGACCCTACCGGCCGGACCTGGTCTCCACGGGGTCCCAGCCGGACTGGTACATCGGGTTCCTGGAGGGCGCACTGCGGCTGATGCCGGGGGTGGAGACCCGCTTCCTCGGCCATACGCAGAGCTGGAACCCGCTGGTGACGGGGGTGCTGCTGCCCGGGCTGCTGTTCACCGTCCTGTACGCCTACCCGTTCTTCGAGCGGTGGATCACCCGTGGGACGGGCGAGCGGCACCTGTGCGACCGGCCCCGCGACCGCCCGGTGCGCACCGGGCTGGGGCTGGGGGCCCTGTCCTGCTACGCCGTGCTGCTGGTCGCGGGCGGCCAGGACATCGTGGCGTTCGTCTTCGACGTGCCGGTGGCGGCGGTGACCTGGGCGCTGCGGGTGGCGTTCTTCGTGCTGCCCGTGGTGGTGTTCTGGACCGTGCGCCGGCTGTGCCTGGGGCTGCAGGCGCAGGAGGCGGGGCGGCTGGCCGAGGGCGAGGAGTCCGGGCTGGTCCGCCAGGGCGACGACGGCGGCTTCCATCCGGAGCACCGGCCGCTGACCGCCGAGGACACCTACGCCCTGCTCGTACGGGAGCGGCCGCACCCTCTCGACCGCCCCGACCGCCCGGAGCGGTCGGCCGCGGGCGGGCGGGTGCGGTACCTGGTGCAGCGGGTACGGGCCGGGCTCAGCGCCTGGTACTACGCCGACCGGGTCCGGTATCCCGAGACGGCGGGCCAGCGCCGCAAGGCGAGGGCGATCCTGGCGGGGCCGGACCGGCCGCTGTCCGGCGCCGGCGACGAGGAGGGGGAGGAAGACCGGGGGGCGCCTGCTCCCTGATCCGCGGGCGCCCGCCTCCTGAGGGGCGGGCTCGGCCTCCCGGTCCGCCGCGGCGGTGGACCGGGCCCGCTACTGCGGATGGTCCAGTGTGCGGAAGGCGAAGCCGAGCACGCCGGGCAGCAGCACGCCGAATCCGATGAGGCACAGCCACAGGCCCTGGACCACGCCGAGACCGATCAGTGCGCTGCCCGCGGCCGCCGTGACGGGGACGTAGGTGCCGGCGGGGAAGAACTCGCGCCGCCCGCCCGCGTCCCGTACCTCGCCCGACTTGCGGTCCTCCGGGCGCCCGCCGCCGCGCCGGTGCTGGCGCCACAGGAACGCCGCGATCAGGGAGGTCATCAGGAAGGACACCGCCAGGGCGGCGGTGCCGGCCGGCTCCGGGGAGAAGGCGGCGTAGACGGCCGTGGTGACGGCGAAGAACAGGGCCGTCCCGGTGAACAGCCAGGCCTCAACTTTCACGGGCCACCTCCGGGTGGTGCAGGTCGAAGGCCGGGGACTCGGAGCGGATCGGGGGCAGGGAGTGGAAGTTGTGCCGGGGCGGCGGGCAGCTGGTGGCCCATTCGAGCGAACGCCCCCAGCCCCAGGGGTCGTCCACGGTCACGCGCACCCCGTGCCGCCGGGTCTTCCAGAGGTTGTAGAGGAAGGGCAGGGTGGACAGGCCCAGCAGGAAGGCCCCGATGCTGGAGATGCTGTTGAGGACGGTGAAGCCGTCGGCGGCCAGGTAGTCCGCGTACCGGCGGGGCATGCCCGCCTCGCCCAGCCAGTGCTGGACCAGGAAGGTGGTCTGGAAGCCGATGAACAGCGTCCAGAAGTGGATTTTGCCGAGCCGTTCGTCCAGCATCCGGCCGGTGAGCTTGGGCCACCAGAAGTAGAAGCCGGCGAAGGTGGCGAAGACGATGGTGCCGAACAGGACGTAGTGCAGGTGGGCGACGACGAAGTAGCTGTCCGTCAGGTGGAAGTCCATCGGCGGCGAGGCCACCACGACGCCCGTCAGACCGCCGAGGAGGAAGGTGACGAGGAATCCCACCGACCACAGCATCGGGGTCTCGAAGGAGAGCGAGCCGCTCCGCATCGTGCCGATCCAGTTGAAGAACTTCACTCCCGTCGGCACGGCGATGAGGAACGACAGCAGGGAGAAGAACGGGAGCAGCACGGCGCCCGTGGCGAACATGTGGTGCGCCCACACCGTCGCGGACAGCCCGGTGATGGCGATGGTGGCGCCGATCAGGGAGACGTAGCCGAACATGGGCTTGCGGCTGAAGACGGGCACGATCTCGCTCACCACCCCGAAGAAGGGCAGGGCCACGATGTAGACCTCGGGGTGGCCGAAGAACCAGAAGAGGTGCTGCCACAGCAGCGCGCCCCCGTTGGCCGCGTCGAAGACGTGGGCGCCGAACTTCCGGTCCGCCTCCAGCGCCAGCAGTGCGGCCGTCAGGACGGGGAACGCCAGGAGCGCGAGGATCGAGGTGAACAGCACGTTCCAGGTGAAGATCGGCATCCGGAACAGGGTCATGCCGGGCGCGCGCAGGCAGACGATGGTGGTGATGAAGTTGACCGAGCCGAGGATGGTGCTCAGGCCGGCCACCGCCAGCCCCATGACCCACAGGTCGCCGCCGATTCCCGGCGTGTACGCGGCCCCGTTGAGCGGGGCGTAGGCGAACCAGCCGAACGGGGCGGCGCCGTCCGGGGTGAGGAAGCCCGACACCACGATCAGCCCGCCGAAGAGGTACACCCAGTAGGTGAAGGCGTTCATCCGGGGGAAGGCCACGTCGGGCGCGCCGATCTGCAGCGGCATGACCGCGTTGGCGAAGCCCGTGAAGGTGGGGGTGGCGAACAGCAGCATCATCACCGTGCCGTGGACGGTGAAGAGCTCGTTGTACTGCTGGTTCGACAGGATCTGCGTGCCGGGGCGGGCGAGTTCGGCCCGCATGAGCATGGCCAGGACTCCGGCGAAGAGGAAGAAGGCGAAGGCCGTCACCAGGTAGAGGTTGCCGATCACCTTGTGGTCGGTGGTCGACAGCCAGCGCAGTACCGTCGAGCCCTGGCCGATGCGCCGGGCGGTGCGCTGCTCCACCCGGCGGGCCCGGGCCGCCCGTTCGGGAAGGGGCTCCTCGGGTGCTTCGGGCGCCCCGTGGGGCGAGCGGTCCACTGACGCCATCCGTCCTCCCGAGCCGAGCACTGCCCCTGTGCCCTGCCTACAGGCTGCGCGCCCGCCGCGCCGTGCGGCGCGCCGCAGGGCGGCCCGGCCGGGACCCGGTCAGCCCGCCGGACCCGGTCGGCCGGCCGAACGGTCAGCCCGCGGACCCGGTCGGCCCGGCGCTGCACGGCTCATGCGGTGATGAACTCGGTGAGGGCCGCCATGCCGCCCTCGGCCAGGGCCCGGCGCTGGCGGTCGGCGGGGGTGCCCTGCTGGAGCAGCCGGTGCAGCAGGGCGCTGACCTCGCGCAGGTCCCCGGAGTCCTCCAGGACGGGCGTGATGTGCTGGACCAGCATGTACAGCACGTCCCCGGCGCTGCGCCGGTGTCCCTGCGGGTCCATCAGGGTGCCGCCGAGGCCGTGGCGCGCCGCGTACCAGACGGCGGCCTGGAGGAGCTCGGGCGCGCAGTCCACCGGTGGGGCCCCGGCCTCCTCCTCCGCGATGGCGGTGCTGACCAAGGCGCGGACGATGGCGGCGAGGAGGACCGCGTCATCGGCCTCCAGCTGGACGTCGAGGCAGCGCACTTCCAGGGTGGGGTAGCGGTCGGAGAGCCGGGCCTGCCAGTACAACTGCCCCCGGTCGGCGATCAGGCCCGCCTCCAGCAGCATCTCGATGCGCTTCTCGTAGTCGGCGAGCCCGCGGAAGAACGGCGGCGGTCCGCTGACCGGCCAGCGGCCGAAGACGATGGTGCGCCAGCTCCCGAAGCCGGTGTCGCGCCCGTCCCACATCGGGGAGTTGGTCGACATCGCCAGCAGGGTCGGCAGCCAGATCCGCAGCCGGTTCATCACGGCCACGGCCGTCTCCCGGTCGGGCACCCCGACGTGCACGTGCATACCGCAGATGAGCTGCTCGTCGACCAGCCGGCCGGCCTCCTCCCGCATCTTCAGGTAGCGGGCGTTCTGCGTGATCGGGACCGGCGTGCCGGCCCGGAGCGGGGCGGTGGCGGTCTTGGCGACGCGGCAGCCGTTCTCCTCGGCCGCGGTGCCCACCGCATGGCGCAGCCGCAGGAGGTGGCCGCCGACCTCCTCCAGGTCGGTGCACACGGGGGTGGCCACTTCCACCTGGGCCTGGAGCAGTTCGTGCTGCACCTCGCCCTCGTCCACGCACGTCGCAAGGCCCGCCTTGGCCCGCACCTCCTCCGCGAGGGCCACGGGAAGATGGGTGTGGGGATCCAGCAGGACGTATTCTTCCTCGACCCCGACCGTGGTCATCTCGTGCCGAACTCCTTCGTGAGCGCCGTGCAGAAGGCGTCCAGGTCGGCCGGCCTGCGGCTGGTGATCAGGGTCGCGGGCGCGGCCCGGCAGACGTGGACCTCCTCGTCGACCCAGGTGCCGCCGGCGTTGCGGACGTCGGTGGCCACGCTGGGGTAGGAGGTGAGGGTGCGGCCCCGTACGACGTCGGCCTCGACCAGCGTCCAGGGTGCGTGGCAGATGGCCGCGACGGGTTTGCCGGTGTCGAAGAAGCTCCGGACGAAGGCGACGGCGGTCCGGTCCGTCCGCAGGGCGTCCGGGTTGGCGAGGCCGCCGGGCAGGACCAGCGCGTCGAAGGCGTCCGCCGTGTCGCCGGCGAGGACGTGGTCGACGGTGTGGCGGCCGGCCTTGTCCAGGTGGCGGTACGCCTGGACCTGTCCGGGCCGGGTGGAGACCAGGACCGGGTTCCACCCGGCGGCGAGGACGGCCTTCCAGGGCTCGGTGAGTTCGACCTCCTCGACGCCCTCGGGCGCCGTCAGAAACGCGATGCGCACCTGGGTCACTTCCTTCGGTCCGGGGCCGGTACGGGCCGGCGCCTCCTGTTGGGTTCCTGCGCCTGCCCTCCCCGCTCCACCTCAAGCATGGCAGGAATGCCGCCAAGCGGAACCTGGGCAGGCGGACCCTGGGCATCCGCCGCTTCGTTCGGGGGAATCTGCCGGGCGGCGGGTGCGCGGCCCGCTCCCGTGTGGCACCTCGTAGGCGACAGACCCACCCATCCGTAGGCGACAGACCCACCCATCGGGCCATCGGGCCATCGGCAGAGGGGGTACATGAGCAGGCGATCCGCGGCGCGGCCGGCGCGCCGCCCGCCCGGCCCGCGCGCGGCGGACCCCGCCCGGACCCGGATCCGGGCGGCCGCCCGTCGGGCCCGCGCGTACGGGCGCCGGCCGGGCGGCGGCGGGCCGCCGGCGCGCCCGTACGCGGCATCGGTGTCGCCGCTGCTGCGCACGGCCTCGGAGTACGCCTGGCGGCTGCTGGTGATCGGCGCGGTCGTGTACACGGTGTTCATGGTGCTGGGCCGGTTCCACGAGGTCGGCGTGGCCGTCTTCGTCGGGCTGGTGGTGTCGGCCCTGCTGCGGCCGGTGGCCGATCTGCTGGACCGGTGGCTGCCGCGGCCGCTCGCGGTGGCCGCGGCGCTGATCGGCTCGATCGTGCTGCTGCTGGGCGCGCTGGCCTTCGTCGGCGAGACGGTGGCCGCGGAGTGGGACTCCCTGGTGGCGGAGTTCCGGCAGGGGCTGGACCGGCTCCAGCCGCTGGTGGAGCGGGCGCCGCTGCTGGATCCGCATGCGCTGACCGGGTTGCGCGACCGCGTCGGCGCGTACCTGTCGTCCCACCGCGCGGACCTGGTCAACACCGCGGTGACCGGTGCAGGGCAGGTGGTGCGGGCGCTGACGGTGCTGGCGCTGGCGCTGTTCTGCTCGGTCTTCTTCATCGCCTCGGGCGATCGGCAGTGGACGTGGGTGTGTGCGCAGTTCCCGCGGAGCGTGCAGCCGCGGCTGGCGGTCGCGGGCCGGGCCGCGTGGCGGACGTTCACCGGCTACACCCGCGGCATCGTGCTGGTGGCCGCGACGAACGCCCTGCTCGTGGGCATCGCGCTGTACGCGCTGGGTGTGCCGCTGGCGGTGCCGCTGGCGCTGCTGGAGTTCTTCGCCGCCTTCATCCCGCTCATCGGGTCGCCGGTGGCGCTGGCCGTGGCGGTGATCGTCGCGCTGGCGGCCAAGGGGCCGCTGGTCGCGGGGCTGGTGATCGTGCTGATCGTCGTCATCGGGCAGATCGAGGGGCATGTGCTGCACCCGCTGCTGATGAGCTGGGCGGTGCAGCTGCACCCGGTGGTGGTGGCGCTGTCCGTGGTCGCGGGGGCCATCGCGGCGGGGGTGCTGGGCGCGGTGGTGGCCGTACCGCTGGTGTCCGTGGTGTGGTCGGTGCGGCAGTCCCTGCGGCGCACGGCTCCCGGGCCCTGACCGGGCCGCACGCGCGGCGCGCCGTGGCCGGGGTTCGCTTCGTGCGCCGGAGGTTCGCTTCGTGTGCCGTCTGTCCGGGTATATCACTGAAAAGCTCACGAGACGGCCGCGCCGCACGCCCGTGTGGCGCGACCATCCGTCGGAGGAGCCGACATGAGGCACACCGAGGTCACCGAGGGAATCCCGCAGGACACGCTGAGTGTGAGCACCGGCGAGGCCCGCGCTCTGTCGGAGACCCTTTTCCGCAGGCTGCGCGAGCTGGACGAGGGCGGCGCCGCGTACTCGTACGTGCGCAACACCCTCGTCGAGCTGAACCTCAGCCTGGTGAAGTACGCAGCCCGGCGCTTCCGCGGCCGCAGCGAGCCGATGGAGGACATCGTCCAGGTCGGGACGATCGGCCTGATCAAGGCCATCAACCGGTTCGACCCCGACCGGGGAGTGGAATTCACGACCTTCGCACTGCCGACGATCGTCGGTGAGATCAAACGGTTCTTCCGTGACACCAGCTGGGCCGTCCGGGTGCCCCGGCGGCTGCAGGAGCTGCGGATCGACGCCGCGAAGGCGCACGACGCCCTGGAGCAGGGTCTCGGCCGCGAGCCGACGGACACCGAGCTGGCCGACCACCTGCACCTCACGGCAGAGGAGCTCGCCGAAGGGCAGAAGGCGGCGCACGCGTACTCCGCGCGCTCGCTGGACGCGCCGGCGCGCGAGGACGGCGACCGGCACGCGTACGCCGAGCGGCCCTCGCTCGGCGAGGACGAGGCGGCCTACGACCGCATCGAGTGCCTGGAGGCCCTCAAGCCGGCGCTGGCGGCACTGCCCCCGCGCGAGCGGACCCTGCTGTCGCTGCGCTTCGGGGGCGAGCTGACCCAGTCGGAGATCGGCGACCGGCTCGGGCTGTCCCAGATGCACGTGTCGCGGCTGCTCAGCCGGACCCTGGCCACGCTGCGGGCGAGCCTGTTGGAGGATCCTCCTACGGAGAACGGGCAGCAGGAGCCGCACGCCTCTCGGGAATGAGAGCCCGGCTTCAGGGGCCTGAGGGCTCCTGGGGCCGTTCGGCTCAACGGGGGCTTTTCGGCCGGGCGAGTGGTGAGGGGACCTCCGCCCACACCTTCTTGCCGGTCCGCCCGTCGGCGTAGGGCTCCCAGCCCCAGCTGCGGGCGAGCCGCTCCAGGACCAGCAGGCCGTGTCCGCCCGGGAGGGCGGGATCGGCGGCCGTTCGGCGACGGGGGGGCTCGGGGCTCCCGTCGCCGACCTCCATGCGCAGCCCGCCGGGGGCGAGGCGCAGGACGAATTCACGGGGGCCGCCCGCGTGCAGGCAGGCGTTGCTGACCATTTCGGAGACCATCAGCAGGACGTCCTCGGCGGCCTCCGGGCAGTCGGGGCAGTCCGGCACGGGCACGTGCGGGACGCCGGAGTGGGGGGCGCCGTCGAGGTCCGCGATCCAGTGCCAGTCGGCGAGCGCACGGCGTGTGAAGTCGCGGCAGCGCGTGACGACTCCGGCGGTCTCGCCGTCGAGGGCCAGCCTGCGGATCTGCTCGGTCACGGCTTCTCCCCCGCGCCGCCGGTGGGCCCGGCCTCCGTCGCGGTCGCCCGGAACGAGAACCGCCGCACCATGGTGCCTCGTCTCCTGCTCTGCGTCTTGTCCGTTCCCCGCCCGCCTACCCGGCACGGGCGAGAAAATTCACCGGCTTGACGGCACCCGGACGGGCCGGCCCCGCCCTCAGCTGCCGATGGCCTGTCCGAAGGTGAAGAAGCCGTCCGGGTCGACCCTTTTCTTGATCTCCACCAGGCGCGGGTAGTTCGCACCGTAGTACGCGGTGCGCCAGTCCGACAGGTCCGGGTCGATGAAGTTCTGGTACGCCGCCCCGGTCAGGTGGGGTGCGAGCTCCTCCCGCAGCTCGGCCAGCCAGCGCAGGTTCGCCTCCACGGTCCGCGGGCTGTCGTGCTCGCCCCAGGAGGTGTCCATGCTGACCAGGCCGAAGGCGTCGCGGTGGACGAACGCGGTGGCCGCGGGGTCCACCCGGCCGATCGCCCCGCCCCAGGTGTACAGGGCGAGACCGCTGCCGTCGGGGTTGTCGCCGCCGGGCCGGCGGGCGAGCCTGGCGAGGACGGCGGTCAGGGCCTCGGGGGGCAGCGGCTGCGCGGCGAAGCCGGTGCGTACGGCGAACGCGCCGGCGGACGTCTCGTGCAGCAGGTAGTCCTTGGCCTCCCAGAAGGTGCGGTCGGCGATGTCCGTGCGGACGGGGCGGGTCGCGGCGAGGGCCGGGGCGAGGAGTTCGCGCAGTTCGCTCGCGGGGCCGAGGTGCAGGCCGACGGCCGAGACCACCGGGTCCGAGCCGTCGGCGGCGCTGATGCCGAGCCGCAGCGCCAGGGCGTCGGGGGCCCGCAGGGCGAGGTCCTGCAGGGCGGCGAACACCTCGGGCGCCTTTGCTGCTTCCCACAGCAGCAGGCAGGTGGAGACGTCCGCGACGGCGGTGGCGCGGAAGGTGAAGGACAGGTTGATGCCGAAGTTGCCGCCCCCGCCGCCGCGGCAGGCCCAGAACAGGTCCGGATGGTGGTCGGCGTCGCAGGTCAGCACCTCGCCGTCGGCGGTCATCAGGGTGGTGCTGACGAGGGCGTCCGCGGTGAGTCCGAGGGTGCGGGAGGTGGAGGAGGTGCCGCCGCCGAGGGTGAGGCCGGCGATGCCGACCGAGGCGCCGTTGCCGAGGGCGAACGCCATCTCGTGGGGCCGGATCGCGGCGTACACATCGGCCATGCGCGCGCCGCCGGCCGCGGTGACGAGCCCGGTGGAGCCGTCGGCGGTCACCCGGTCGAGCGCCCCGAGGTCGACGACGAGGCCGGTCCCCGCGGAGTATCCGGCGTAGCTGTGGCCGCCGCTTCGGGCGACGAGGGCGGTGCCGGTGTCGCGGGCCCAGGCCAGGGCGGTCCGGATGTCGTCGGCGTCGGCCGCGCGGAGGACCCCGCCGGGCGTGGTGGAGCTGTACCGCTTGTTGAACGCGGCGCTGGACGCGTGGAATCCGGCTGCGCCGGGCCGCAGGACCCGGCCCCGGGCGAGCTCTTCCAGTCGCTGCCAGTCCGCCTCGGATGCGCCGTTCACCGAACCTCTTCTATGTAGGAAATCCCGGTCGCGGCGTGCGGGCCGTAGCGCTCCCAGACCTCGCGGAGCCGCAGGCGGCCGTCTTCGGCGACCTCTGGCGTGTTGACTGTGCGTCCGCAGACCACCTCGCCCGTCGCGAACACGAGCGTGTAGCCCATGGAGAGCGTTCCGTCCGGTCCGCAGGTGCCTGCGGTCCAGCCGCGCCGCACCGCGCCCCCGGCGACCTCGCCCCAGACCAGGTCGCCCTGCTGGTGGTAGACGGCGACGGTACGGGCGTCGCCGTGGGGTTTGCGGAACCTCCGGCCGTCGTAGTCGATCACGATGCCGGCTCCGGTTCGGCCGTCCCGGCGGTCTCAGCCGTCTCGGCGGTCTCGGCCGTCCCGGCGGTCTCGGCCGTCTCGGCGGTCTGGGCGAGGAATTCGGCGGACATGTCGCGGCCCCACCAGATCGCGTAGTAGGAGAAGTCCTCGTCGTGTTCGTTGACGATGTGGTGCTCGATGCCGCCGCGCATGACGGCGAGGTCGCCGGCCTGGAGTGCGTGGCGGCGGCCGTTGCAGACCATGTCGGCGCGGCCGGCCATGACGATGAACAGCTCGCGTTCGCGGTGGGCGTGCGTCTCCGTCACGTCGCCCGGGCGCAGGACGCACCAGGCGCCGCGGAACGGGGCGTTCAGTCCGGGCCACGGCATCAGCATCCCGAGGTCCAGTCCGTGGTCGCGGACGAGTCGGTCGGGCTCGCCCCTGCGGACGGTGACGTCGGCATCGGCGTCCTTTTCGGGTCCGGTTTTCGCGCCGGTTCTCCGGATGTATGGTGGTGCGTTCTCTCCGGTCTTCTTCCGGGTGTTCTTTCGGGTGTTTTCCCTGTCGGTCAACGTTCCGCTCCGATCGGTTTCGTTTCCTTGCGGCGGCGGTGACGTCGATCAGGTTAGGAGCGGGAGTTTCCCTTTCGACAGGGGAAGCGTTCCCCTGTCGAAAGGGAAGGGGGCGCGCCCGGCGGCGCGGGCAGGGAATTGCGGTTCAGCCTTGGCCGAGGCCCGCGTCACGGGCGAGGACGATGGCCTGTGAGCGGTCGGCCACGCCGAGTTTGGCGAATATCACGGAGACCCGGTTGCTGACGGTCTTCGAGGCCAGGACGAGTTCGCGGGCGATGGCCGCATTCGACTTCCCCGCCGCGATGCGTTCCAAGACGTCGCGTTCGCGGTTGGTGAGCTGGGGAAAGGGGTAGTAGTACTGGCCGGTCGCCGGGCAGATCAGCGTGCCGAGCCGATTGGCGATCGACTTGTCGACGATGGCCTCGCCGGCCGCCACGGCCTGGATGCCACGGACGATCCGGTCGGCGTCCGCCCGCTTGAAGAGATAGCCTCGGGCCCCCGCCTGCAGGGCAGAGGTGATCACCTTGTCATCGTCGACGGAGCTGAACACGAGTACGCCCGTTTCCGGCCGCAGACGCAATACCTGGGTTATCACCCGCATTCCGACGGACTCGTCCATGCCCGGGTCGACGACCAGGACATGGGGCCTGCAGCGGGACGTTTCCGCGATCACCTCGTCCGTCGTGGCGGCTTCGCCGACGACGGAGATCCCCCCGGACCGCTCCAGGACGGAGCGGACGCCGTGGCGAATCGCAGGCTGCGAGTCGGCCAGCACGACGGTGACGGCGGCGGTGGTGGCGGTCGCCGTGGCGGCGGGCCTGCCGACGAGTACCCCGCCCCCTTCGGGGCGTCGGCCGGCCAGAGCTCTATACGGCTCTCCGTGTGACGAGAGCGGCCAGCGTAACCCCTTGATGTTCGCTGTCTGATTCATTGATTCCTACCCCCCGGACGGTTTCCCCAGCGGCGGCCCATGCCGGCCGGCCGGTACCAGAATGGTGCAGAGCCCAGGCACACCGCAATGGTCAGGGGGGATACCGAAGTGGCGCGATAGGTATGTCCGCGGCGGCATCGCCATTCGAGCTTTCGCGGCCCACTTCATACGTTTCAAACATTTTGATTCGTGGCACATCAGGGGTCGGCCGGGTCCAGCACTCCGGTGTCGCGAGCCTGGCGCAAAATCGCCTCTCGATCGCGCCAATGCGACCAGAATGCTCCGGTGTAGCCGAGTCCGCTCAGACTGCTCAGGAAAGGGTTGTCGGCATAGTTGTTGTCGTGCTCGCTGGACCCCGACAGCGTGGGCAGCATCACCCGGTGGTGGTCGGAAGGGTCGACGAGCTCCCAGAGCAGCTCCACGGACCGGCTCCACCGCCCCGAAGGGTCGGCGAGCGTCTCCGCGTCCTCCGGCAGGTCCGGCGAGAAGTAGCAGACCAGGCGGAAGTTGCCCGCCTCGTCGAACATGAACTGGCGTTCGTACTCCACGGGCCCGGAGCACTGGGCCAGCGGTTTGAGGACGATGGGTTCGGTGGCCGTGTTCGACTGCAGTCCGGGCACGGTCCGCACCCCGTCGCACTGCTCGGCCAGGGCGATGCCCATCGGCGTGTACGGGAACAGCCGCAGCCCGAGCGAGAACCCGGTGACGGTGGCGTCCAGCGCCATGAAGGCCTCGACGCACTCGCGGATGGTCTGCGCCGTCTCGCCGGGCATGCCGAACAGTGCCTCGACCATGGTCAGCATGCCGTGGGCGTGGCACAGCCGGACCAGTTTCTCCGTGTCGGCGAAGGTGTAGTAGGTGGTGCCCTTCCCCGTCACCTTCCACCCGTGCAGCATGTCCTCGCGTATGTGGTCGGAGCCCACGTTCACGCCCTTGCAGCCCGCGGCGGCGAGGAGCTCGGCGAACTCCTCGTCGAACGGGGAGGGCTGGCAGTACACCCACAGCCGCAGCCCGTTCAGCGGGTTGCCCGCATCGGCGTGCTTGCGCCGGACGATCTCGCGCAGCACGTTCTTCGCGTGGGAGATCGAGAGGTTGAACTCGCTGTCGGTGGTGTGCTGGTCGAGGATCCCCTGCGCGGCGAGGGACTCCATCTCGTCGACGACGGCGGCGACGTCGCGCCGGCCGAAGCTCGTGCCCTTGGCGTCCGGCTCGACGCAGTGCGAGCAGCGGTAGGTGCAGCCGTTCTTGGTGAGGATCCCGGCGAGCCCGCCGCGCCGGTAGTACAGCAGGTTGTCGACCTTGTGCGGCGCCCCGGAGCGGCGGACGTACGTCCCGGTCCGCTCCACCTGCCAGACCCGGTCCTCGAACTGGCCGCCGGGCAGCAGGGGTGCCGGCCGCCGCGGCGCCGGCAGGAGGACCGGCGGCGGGACCCGGGTCACGCCCTGCGGGGTGTTGCGGATGAGGCCCGGCACCGTGCCGGGGTCGCGTCCGGTGACCAGGGCGTCGGCGAGGTCGCAGATGATCTGCTCGCCGGGGCCCTTGACCCCGAAGTCGATGCCGAAGTAGTCGACCAGGGCGAACGGCATGGAGGAGAATCCGATGCCTCCGCCGACGATCGGCGCCTCGGTCAGCCGCCTGATCTCGGTGATGATCTCCTTGTGCTCGCCGACGAACGGGCGCTGCTCGAAGGCGTACACGGTGTCCGTGTTGCGGATCGTGACCCCGACGAGCAGGGGGCCGCGCTGTGCGAAGTACTCGGTGAGGCAGGTCTTCCAGTCCTCCCGGTGGAAGGTGAGGTCGAGCACCTCCACCTCGAAGTCGGCGGCTTCCAGCGCGGTGGTGAGCACGTCGAGTGCGTACGGTGCGATCGGCGGGTGCACCTTGTTGGGATTGACCAGTAGTACGAGACCTCGGCCCATCGGATCTCCTCCCCCGTGGTGGGCGTGTGAACGGCCTGGCGGGCGGGTCGCGCCCCTACTTGACCAGGCCGAGGCTCATGCGGAACTTGGGCGGGCGGCCCAGCAGGTAGGCGCCGCCCGATTCCAGGAGCAGGTCGGAGGCGGCGACGTGCTGGCGCATGGTCGCGGTGTCGCGCATCCAGCGGTCCATCGGCGACGTCCGGTTGATCGACCAGGTCTGCAGCAGGTCGTAGAGCCGGTTGACGATCGAGCGCGAGGTGCGGAAGGCGTGCACCCAGGCCAGCGAGTACGAGGCACGCTCGTCCGGGGTGAGGTCGTCCGGGGTGCCGCCGCCGGCCAGGGCCTCCCACTGGCGCTGCGCGCTCGCGTACACGCCGCTGCGGGTGGCGTGGAAGTCCGCCTCGCACTCGGCGATCGTCACCTGGACCCGGAAGATGTCCGACCAGGGCGTGTTCGTCATGCGGTCGACGCGCTTCTGGACCGTCTCCCTGGTGTGGTCCAGGGCGGCGCGGGCCACTCCGAGCGGTACTCCGCAGAGGTTGCGCATGAAGGAGTCCGGCTGGGCGAGCGGGCCCGGCCGGCCCTTCACGTTGAAGAAGGTGTAGGTGTGCTCCTCCGGGACGAACACGTCGGTGATCGTGTAGTCGCAGCTGCCGCTGCCCCGCAGGCCCGTGGTGTCCCAGTTGTCGATCAGCTCCACCCGGTCGCGGGGGACCAGGAACTGGCGTGAGGCGTGGGAGTTGCTGCCGTCCGGGCTCGCCCAGGGCTTGCCGTCCTGGTAGATGAAGGCCCCGGAGGTCACCCAGCCGCTGTGGTGGATCCCGCTGCCGAAGGACCAGCGGCCGGTGAGCCGGAATCCGCCGGGGACCCGCTCGGCGTGGCCGGTGGGGAAGATGAGGCCGGCGGTGATCGTGTCGAGGTCCGTGAAGACCTCCTTGGCGGTCGCCGGCTCCAGGAAGTTGCTGATCGCCCCGCTCATGGAGCCGATCGCCGCGCACCAGCCGGCGGAGGCGTCCCCGTAGGCCAGTGCCTCGACGACCTCCGTCTGCTGCATCGAGGTCAGCTCGGGGCCGCCGAAGTCGCGGCCGAAGCTCATCCGGAAGACGCCGGTGTCGCGCAGCATGTCCACGACGTCCGCGGGCAGGTGGCCCGTCTGCTCGATCTCCGGTGCGCGCTCCCGCAGCTGCGGGGCCAGCGCCTTGGCGCGGGCCAGGATCTCTTCGGCGGTCTCGGGCGCCGGGGCGCTCGGAGTCCAGGTGGTCATGTGTTCCCCCTCGTGGTGGTGGCTGGTGCCGGTCATTCGTCCACGTCGAGCAGGCCGGCCGGCATGGCGAACGGAGCGTCCGCCCGCGGCGGGCCGATCGGCTCCGCTTCGAGTTCGACCAGGGCCGCCGCGGCATCGAGGCGGTCCGAGCAGGTGCGGGTGTCGACGGCCTCGCACACCACGAAGGAGTGGCGTGCCAGGTATCCGCCGGGCGGCAGCCTCAGCACGGTGCCGGGTTCCGCCATGGGGGCCGCGGCTACCAGGCCCGGCGCCTCGGCCGGCACGGTCACCTTCTTCAGCAGGCAGTCGCGCTCCGGGTAGCCGAAGCGGATGCCGGCGACGGCCCGCCGGGTGGGGCGGGTGTCGGGGCGCTGCCCGGTGGCGACGTCGAAGAGCACCTCGCCGGGTTCGATGCCGGTCGCGGTCCTGCCGAGGAAGGGGATCAGGTCGCCGCCCAGCCGGCCGTTGATCTCGATGACCAGCGGCCCGCGGTCGGTGAGCCGGATCTCGCTGTGGGTGATGCCGTCCTCGATGCCGAGGGCGCGGTGGGCCCGGGCCAGGGTGTCCATCAGCTCGCGGTCCTGCATCAGCGGGTCGGCCGCGTCGACCAGGTGCCCGACCTCCTCGAAGTACGGCTCGTCGCTGCTGTGCTTGCGGGCCACGAACATCGGGAGGTACTCGCCCTTGTGGACGGCGCCGTCGACGCTGATCTCCGGACCGGGCGCGTATCCCTCGACGATGGCGCTCGCCCGGTAGGGGCCGGGGTCGACCTCGCTCGCGGACAGGGCGATGCGGAACGCCGTCTCCAGCTCGGCCTCGTCGGCGGCGAAGACGACGCCGATGCTGGCGCCCATGGCCCGGGGCTTGAGGACCACGGGGTATCCGATGCGGGCGGCGGCGGCCTTGGCCTGGGCCACGGTCGTGGTCAGGGCGAAGCCGGGCTGGTGCAGGCCCGCGGCGGTGAGCTCTGCGCGGGTGCGCTGCTTGTCGCGGCAGCCGCGAACGCCGGGCACGGACAGCCCCGGCACACCGAACTCGGCGGCGAGCAGGCCGGCGTCGAGGACGAGGGGCTCGTCCCAGCACATGAGGCCGACGATGCGGCGGCGGGCGGCCACCTCGCGGGCGGCCGCGTTCAGCGCCTCGGTGTCGAAGACGTTGGCGACGGCGATCTCGTCGAAGTACTCGCGCTGCCAGGTGGGCTTGAGGTTGTTGACCAGCACCATCTCCAGTCCGGCGGCGAGGGCGCGCCGGCGGATGGGTGCGACGAGGTACTCGCGGTACACCTTCAGTCCGCTGCCGATGACGAGCAGCGTGCCCGGGCGGGATTCCTCGGTCATCGGGCGCTCCGGGTTTCGGTGGTGGCGCGGCGGGCGAGGAGGTCGTCGAGGATGTCCTGCGAACGGTTCGCCAGCACGCTGATCAGCGAATCCGCGATCCCGTGGGTCTCCTCGTTCACGCCCTGCAGATAGACCGCACCCCAGGCCGACTCCCCCAGGTCCACCCGGTAGTTCCGGCCGACCTGCACCTCCTCGTCCAGACCCAGCCGGGCCGCCAGATCACGGACCAGCTCCGGCTTGCGCGGATCGAAACCCGTACCCAG